>NZ_JBJMAB010000022.1:0-133222 GCF_045799175.1 Streptomyces sp. VTCC 41912 | reverse complement strand
TCCGCCTCCACGGCCCGCTGCCCGCCTACAGCTTCGTCTGAGGAGGCCGGACATGGGACTGCTGACGCAGATCGCGACCCTGCCGCTCGCACCGGTACGCGGAGTGGCCTGGATCCTCGACCGCATCGTCGAGGCCGCCGAGGACGAGTACTACGACCCGCGACCCGTCCAACAGCAACTCGTCGAGCTGGAGGACGCCCTGCTGTCCGGGGAGATCGACGAGGAGACCTTCGACAGGCGCGAGGACGAACTGCTCGACAAACTTGAGGAGATCAGGGCGCACCGTGGGACTCCCCAGCCCTGACGGCCCCCGTCCCGCCCCGAACGCGCCGGACGAACCGGTGGGTGAGGAGTGACCACCGTGACCGAACCCGTAGCCCGAAGCATGGGGAACCTCCCCTCCAGGGCCGGCCCGTACGGGCAGGGCTCGTCGGCCAACCTCGCCGACATCCTCGAACGCGTCCTGGACAAGGGCATCGTCATCGCCGGTGACATCCAGATCAACCTCCTCGACATCGAGCTGCTCACCATCAAGCTGCGGCTGATCGTGGCGTCCGTGGACAAGGCGAAGGAGATGGGCATCGACTGGTGGGAGCACGACCCCTCGCTCTCCTCGCACGCCGCGGACGGCCACCGCTCGCTGGCCGAGGAGAACGCCCGCCTGCGCGCGGAGATCGAGGCGTTGCGCAGCGGGGAGGAACTGCCGGCCGCCGAACGGCACGACGAACGCCGCAGCAAACGCGGGGAGTCGAGCCCCCGCGGCAGGAGCCACGACGCGTCATGACCGACGTCAGCTACGTGTACGGCGTGGCCCGGGACCGCGAAGGCCGCCTGGACGAGGTCGTCGCCGAGGTGCCTGGGGTTGCGGATGCGGAGGTGCACCTGGTGCGTTCGGAGCGCCGCACGGACGTCGTCGCCGCCGCGAGTGCGGTGCCGGCCGTCGACTTCAACGAAGCGGCGTTGCGCACGCACCTCGAAGACCTCCAGTGGCTGGAGGCGGTCGCGCGGGCCCACCACCGGGTGATCGAGGCGTTGGCCGCACGCACCACGGTGATGCCGCTGCGTCTGGCGACGGTCTACCTGGACGACGACCGGGTGCGGGCCATGCTCGACGAGCGCCTGGCGGCGTTCGACCGCCGCCTGGCGGACTTGGACGGCCTGGTGGAATGGGGCGTCAAGATCTACGTGGACGTGACCGAGGCAGAGGACGCGCCGTCCGAACCGTCGGCGGGTTCCGGACGCGAGTACCTCAGACGGCGCAGAGCAGTGCGCCACGCACATGACGACGTGTACCGCGCCGTCGAGGAAGTGGCGGCCCGTGTCGACTCCGCCGCCCGCGGCCACGCCGTCGACCGGGCCCAGCACCGAGCGCAACAAGGCCAACTGCTCACGGCTCCCGGCGAGAACGTGGTCAACGACGCCTACCTGGTACCGGCCGACCACGCGGAGGCATTCCGCTGCGAAGTGGAAGGGTCCGCCCGAGGACTCACCGGCATACGGATCGACGTGACCGGCCCCTGGGCCCCCTACTCCTTCGCCGCACCCCCCGAAACCGAACCCACTCCGAGGAACGGTGGGCCGTGACGGAGCCCGGCGGCCCTCCGGCACCGGCCGGTGCACTCCCGCAACGGCAGGTGGCCCTCATCGACCTCCTGGACCGCCTGCTCAGTGGCGGAGTGGTGCTCAGCGGTGACCTCGTGCTGTCCATCGCCGACATCGACCTGGTGCGCATCTCGCTGCGTGCCCTGATCGTCTCGATCAGTGAAGACCATCCGTCCCCTTGGGACACGGCGCTCCGCCCGACGTCGGACGTCCACGACCCCCCTCCTCCCGATGACTTCTGAAGGCAACCGGCGCAGTGACCGCTTCGGCGAGGTTGCCGACGCGGCGACACGTGCGTTCCGCCTGCTGCCGGCCACCCCGCACGAACTCGGGCGGCCGCGCAACGCCGGTGCCCGGCCCGTGCCGCAGAGGATCAGCACCGGCCCCGACACGGTGGAGCGGGACCTGGTCAAACTCGTCCTCACCCTCGTCGAACTGCTGCGGCAGCTCATGGAACGCCAGGCGCTCCAACGCGTCGACGCCGGCGACCTCACGGAAGAACAGGAGGAACGCCTGGGAACGACGCTGATGCTGCTCCATTCCCGGATGTCCGAACTCTGTGCCCAGTACGACCTGTCGCTTCAAGACTTGAACCTCGATCTGGGGCCCCTCGGAACGTTGCTTCCGCCGTCCGAATGAGTCCCCGACCCCCTGGGCACAGGACCGGACAAGTGAGACAATTCACACATGTCTCCCGTGGTGCTCTGCGGGAGGGCGGTCGACCCGCAGCGGGTCGGCCGAGTGCACGAGGAGTACGTCATGAGCATCAGCAAGAAGGCCAAGGGCGTCGCCAAGACGGCAGAGGGGAAGACCAAGGAGACGGCCGGAAAGATCACCGGAAACAAGGACCTCGAACTGAAGGGCAAGGCCGAAAAGACCCAGGGCAGGGCGCGCAAGACCGTGGAGAAGGGCAAGGATCTGCTCGAACCCTGACCCGCTCGGCTCGCGGAATTCCCAACGCTCACCAGCGCTTGGTCAGGCGCCCTGGTCACGGAGTCCGGGTTTCGGCCTGAAGGGCTGACAGGGCGTCCCGCTGCGCCACGAGGTCGAGGGCCGGCAGTCGGGACAACTCGGCGCGGGCGGCACGCACCGCGGCGCCGTACCTCGGAGCGCCGAGGACCTCCGTCACGGCGTCGGCGATGTCGCTGCGCGTCGCCGTGAGTTCCAACGCGCGCCCGAGGCCGCGTCGGGCGAACGCGGCGGCGTTGTCGGGCTGGTCGGCGAGAACACCCATGGCCAGGACGGGCGTCGCGCCCTGCACCGCGTCGAGCAGCGACGCCCGGCCGCCGTGCGTCACGAACAGGTCGGCGTGGCGCAGGAGCGCGGGCTGCGGGACGTGCTCGACCACCTTGACGCGGGGATCGTCGCTCCGCAGGTGCGCCGCGAGGTTGCCGGCGGACACGATCGCGTCGCAGTCGATTGCCAGGAGCGCGGCCATGATCTCCCGGTACGCGCCCTCCACGACGGTACGGAGATCGGTCATCGCGGTGGTCAAGGTGCCGAGGCTCACGTAGACGAGCGGGCGGGAGGAGGAGCGGTCCTGCCATCCGGGCAGCGCGGTGCGGAACTTCGCGACGGTGCGCCGGACCGCGTGCGCCGAGGGCGGGGGAGCCGGGTAGAACCACGGGACCGGCGCAGGGGTGACCATCGGCGGGAACGCGGGCGGGTCCTGGTCGTACTGCTTGTAGAGGGGGACCAGTGCGGGTGCGACGTCGGTGTCCCACAGGTCGAGGATCACCGGTCCGAGGCCGTTGTCCGCCGCGAGCAGGGGCAGCCCCAAGACCTTGGCCGCGAGGTGCGCGCCGAGGTCGCTGCACTCCGCGACCACCAGGTCGGGCCGCGCCCGGGTCCACGCGGTGAGCAGGTCACGGGCCTTGTCCTCGGCCTGTTCCGGCCAACGGTGCCCGAACACGTACCTGTTGAAGGCCGCGTTGCCCAAGTCCTTCCAGATCTCGCTCGCGGTCTGCTGAACGACGGGATCGCAGGTCCAGTTCGTTCCGGCGCGGTGGAACTCCACCCCGCGCCGCCGGGCTTCGCCGCGGAACATCGGGGGAGCGTGGAGCGCGACGTGGTGCCCCTCCTCAACGGCCGGGCAGATGACGTAATCCAACGCGGACACGTGCGAAGGCACCGGCTCGGCGGTGATCGCTATCCGTAAGGCCATGGACACTCCACAGTTCTCGGCGAGGTGGTACGCGGTGATCTCATCACGTCGCCACCAGTTGGGCTCAGCGGGGCGCCGGCGGTCCTGCCGCAGTGCAGCACCCCGACTTGGCCGGACCACCCGAGCTTGCGCGGTGACCTGTCCCAGGCGCCACGGGGACCGGACACCGCGGGAAGGTCGAATGCGAAAATCGCGCCTGAGCTGCTGGAACGCGATGTGCCTGGAACGTTGGAAGGGAACGCCGGCATCGACTGGTTCGCCTGGCTGTGCCTCTGCGACGGCCGGTCGGACGGCGGCGACGTCGGGCGCGGTCCCGAGGGCCGGACCAACGACCCGTACTCGTACCGGGGGCGGCGTCCCTACACCGCCGCCGCGTCGCCGGCCGGCGACGGCCGCGAGTCCCGGGCTGCCTGCTCGGACGGTGCTGACGACGCGGCCTGGAGGTGCGGGGCGGCCTCGGCGGCGGGGTAGGAGGAGGCGAAGGTGAACGCGCGGTGGGACGGCCCGTTCGCCCGCAGTTCCGCCAGCCGTTCCATGCCCTCGTCCACGGTCGGGAGGTGGCCGGCGGGGACCCACCAGAGCACCAGGTGCGCCTCGACGTGCCGTTCGAACCATTCGCGGCGCCGCTGCATCGCCTCCAGGTGCCCACTGCGGTAGGTGAACTCCCACAGGGCCTCCTGGGTCTCCCACACCGACATGGTGATGATGACGTTCTCGCCCGCCGGGCGCAGGCCGGTGGCGTCGGCCGCTCCGTCCTCAACGAGCCGCCACACGAAGCCGGGTGCGTCGTCGGCGGAGGCGTTGACCGGGTCGAGCAGTTCGACGAACGGTGCGATGCGCGGGTCGTCGAGGGGGTGGCGGAGCGTGGCGACGTTGAGTTGGGCGAGGTGGACGGCGGCATGCGCGGATGCGGTCATGACGTCATCCCAGCACGGCCCGGATTTCTATGTCAATGATGATTGTTTTTAGAATTCTCGATCACCACGCAACACTCCCCGGGACGGGCGTCCATACGGGCACGAACGGAACCATCCGTCCCGAACAGCCCCTCCAGCAGCGCGAGATTCATCCCGCAGACCAGCGGCGGAAAGCCCTCCGCGACGGCGTGGAACGGGCAGTTCCGCATGCGGACGACGCGCCCGGCCGGCTCGGCGTCCGCGGTGTCGTCGCCACCTTCAGGGCCCTCCAGGTGAGGTTCGTAACCGCGGGCCGCCAGCGTCTCCATGGCCTCTTCGAGGCCGCCGCAGGGCGCCGCCGCGCCGCGCAGGGCCGCACCCCGGCGACGCGCGGCCGCGCGCAGCCCGGCATCCAACCCGGCCTCCTCGGCGGCCTCGGCGAGCAGTTCGGCGGCGGTGCGGTAGTCGCGGGCGGGCAGTGACACCGACCGCTCGCCCCGCGCCCGCGCGTACACCTTGGCGGGACGCCCCGCCCCGGGCCCCGAACGGCCCGTCAGGCGGCGGCTGCCGCTCTCCAACAGCCCGACCTCGGCCAGCTTGTCCAGGTGGTGCGCCGCGAGCGTGCGCGCCACCCCTGCCGCCTCGGCGGCCTCGTTGCGGCCGACCTCGCGGCCCTGCGCCGCCACGTACTCGTACAAGCGGCGTCGCACCGGATCCTGCAACGCCGCGATCGCCTCGATGTTCTCCACCCAGTCATTCTAGGAACGCCCCGCAGGGGAGAGCGGAGAGCGCGGTGCGGCCTGGGCCTGCGGCGTCAGGTCCGGAACGCGAACTCGGCCCGGAGCCGGCTCTTGCCCACCCGGCTCCGATCGCTCCAGTAGAGGGCCTTGTACGCGGCGTGCCGCCGCAGGTTCGCTGTGATCGGTGTCGCGCCGTTCGCGCCGCAGTGGGCCTGGCGGCAGACCCAGTCCCACGTGACACGCTGGCCGTTGCCGTCCACGATCTCGATCCAGTCCCGGCCGGCGTGCGGATCCCGCCCCGTGGGTACGCGCCACGTGACGCTGACGCCGCTGAGGTACGTCGGGTACGCCGAGCTCCGGAGCTGCGCCGGCGACACCTCTTCGATCGCGAAGTCGGCGTCGGGCCTCCCCGGACCCGTCCCTGGAGCCTCGGGGCCCTCGGTCCGGTGCGTCGGTGGCGACCAGAGCCCGCGCGTCGATTCCGTCTTCGGGGCCGCCTGCACGGCGGCCCGCGTCGACCCGTCCGAATCCTGGGGCGCCGCGGAAGCCGCCCCCAGTGCCACCACGGACGCACTCGCCAGCACCCCGGCGGTGACCGCGGCCCGCCACCGGGACGTGTTCGCCCTGGCGCATAAGGAAGAGATCGTGCTCCTGCCTCGCGTGCGGAACGACATGCCCACTCCACCCAGCCGTTGACCTGTGATCACTGCGCCGGAAACGCTAGGAAGCGGAGGTGAACGTTCCTTCAACGATCGCTCAACGTCCAGCATTCACCGAAACTCGCAGCGATGCGATGCGATGCGATGAGAAGAGAAGAGATGCGATGCGATGTGAGGCAGCCCCGCCTCGTGCACGATCCCGAGCACCTCGACGAACACCGCGTTCCCCTGGGCCTGGAGCCCGCCGCCGAGTACGACCGAAGCATGCGGAAGACGTACGGAAAACAGACGTCGGTGGGTGCCTCTGGGGGCGACGGGTGGAGTTCTGCGCGAAGCCTGTGCCTGGCGAAATGGGCAGAGGGGAAAGCGTGTTGAGGAGGCGGGTCGGCCGGAAACGCGTTTGACGTTCCTCGGCGCCGGCAGGTCGGATGACGTGCCATGAGCGCAGGGCAGATGCATCCCGACATGCACCCCGTCGACGACGACCTGGTGCGGCGGCTGATCGCCGGACAGTTCCCGCGGTGGGTGGGGCTGGCAGTTAAGCGGCTGCCGTCCGGCGGCACGGTCAACGCCATGTACCGGCTGGGCGACGACATGGTCGTACGGCTCCCGCTGGTGAAGGGCGGGGCCGACGACGTGTCGAGGGAGTGCACCTGGCTGCCGCGGCTCGCGCCCCGCCTGCCCACGCCCGTCCCCGAAGTGCTCGGAGCCGGGCGCGCGGCCGAGGGGTATCCGTGGCCGTGGTCGGTGTACCGGTGGCTCACGGGCGAGCACCCCGAGGTGGGAGCGCTGCGCGCGCCGGCCCTGCTTGCCGAGGACCTGGCCGCATTCGTGGCGGCGATGCGGAGCGTCACCCTTCCCGGCGCGCCGCAAGCCCACCGGGGCGGGCCGATCGCCCTGCTCGACGAAGGGACCCGGTCGGCGATCGAAGCATTGCGGGGCGTCCCGCAGGAGGGCGTCGACTGCGATGCCGCCACCGCCGTGTGGGAGGACGCGCTGCGGGCGCCTGACCGGGACGGCCCGCCGGTGTGGCTGCATGCCGATCTCATGCCGGGCAACGTCCTGGTGGACGGCGGCAGGCTGACCTCCGTCATCGACTTCGGATGCCTGGGGGTGGGGGATCCGGCCTGCGACCTGTTCCCGGCGTGGAACCTGCTGCCCGCCGGTGCGCGGGAGGTCTTCCGGGCGGCGCTGGGCGTGGACGACGCGACCTGGATCCGCGGCCGGGGACGGGCGCTCTCGCAGGCGCTCATCGCGCTGCCGTACTACCGGAGGACGAACCCGGCGATGGCGCACAACGCCCGGCACGTGATCCGGGCGGTGCTCGACGAGGGCTGAGGGGGCCGCTGCGGGTAGGCACGAGCCGGCCCAGGTCCTTCGTTGATCCCGGCGGCCGGATGGTCGTACCGGCGAGTAAGGTGACGGAATTCCTCAAGGAGGCGTCATGTCACTGTCAGCTCGATCCCCCCGGTACCTCGCCGGACTCCTGGCCGGGGCGGCGGCCGCGCACTACGTCGTCCCCCAGCAGTTCGACGCGACCATTCCCCGTGCCCTGCCCGGCTCTCCGCGGACCTGGACCTACGCGAGCGGGGCCGTGGAACTGGCCCTGGCCGCCGGCGTGGCGCTGCCGCGCACGCGGCGCGTGGCGGCGCTGGCCGCGGCGGGGTTCTTCGTCGCGGTGTTCCCGGCCAACGTGCAGATGGCCGTCGACTGGCGCCGTCGCCCGGCCCCCTTGAAGGCCGCTGCCCTGGCACGCCTGCCGTTGCAGGCGCCCTTGGTGCTGTGGGCCTTGAACGTCGCGAAGCAGCGGGGCGGAGCTCCGTCCGGCGGTGGAAAGCGGTAAGGGAGCGGACGGGGCGGTGGGGCCGGCCGCCGCGTGCCGAGCGTTTCGTTCGTGACGGCCGGCCGTTGTGGTGCGCCGGGCGGCGGCGGTCCGGGCGCGGCCACCTGTCATGCGTAGCCGGTCGGGGCGGCGCGTGCGCGTGTGCGTTCGCGTCAGGAACGCCCCGCGGCCCGGTCGGACTCGCTGCGCAGCACGCAGAATTCGTTGCCCTCGGGGTCGGCGAGGACCGCCCAGCCCGAACCGTCGGGATTCCGGTGATCGGCGACGAAGGCGGCTCCGAGGCCGAGCAGTCGGTCCACCTCCTGATCGCGCGAGGTCTCGGGGCGCAGACACAGGTGGATCCGGTTCTTGACCGTCTTCGCCTCGGGCACCTGGTTGAAGTACAGCACCGGGCCCTCGGACAGCATCACTTGGACCTCCCGGTCGCCGGGTCGATCCTCCGGATGCAGCGGACAGCCCGTCGCGCTGCTCCAGAACCGAGCGAGCGCGTAGGCGTCCGCGCAGTCGATCGCCACGTTCTGCACCACCGAGACCATGGGTGCGAGCGTCCCTGATCTCCGCGCCAGGCGCCACAGGGTTGCGTGCGCTCCTCGCGCGCACCGCTCGGGGTCCCGGGCGGCCACAGGTGGTCCCGCCGGTTGCGTCCGTAGGCTCCCGCTCTGGTGCCGTAGGAGCGGTCCTCGCCGACCTGGAGGGGCACGTCCCGGCGTTGGCTGTTCGGCATCGGCGCCTCCGGCGCTCTGCCGAGGACGCACGGCAGTCAGGATGCGTTCAGGTGGCTCGTGGCACGGTCGGGCCTCATGACATCCGAGACCTCACCCATCCCCGCGCCGACCGTGCCGGGCAGCGGAGCCGCACCGTCCGGCCGCCGCCTGCTGGGGAACAAGGTGCCCGAAGTCACCCTCTACTTCTGGATCATCAAGGTGCTGTGCACGACGGTCGGGGAGACCGCGGCCGACCTGCTCAACGCCCGGGCCGGCCTCGGCCTGACCGGGGTGTCGGCCCTGATGAGCGCCCTGCTCGCGGTCGTCCTGGTCGTGCAGTTCCGCAGCCGCACCTACCGCGCCGGCGTCTACTGGCTGGCCGTCGCCCTGATCAGCGTCGTCGGCACGCTGGTCAGCGACAACCTCACCGACAACCTGGGCGTCCCCCTGGCGGCCAGCACGAGCGTCTTCGCCCTCGTCCTGGCGATCGTCTTCGCGGTCTGGTACCGGCGGGAACGGACGTTGTCCATCCACCACATCGACACCACCGGGCGCGAGTCCTTCTACTGGCTCGCCGTGCTGTTCACCTTCGCCCTCGGCACGGCGGCCGGGGACCTGGTGTCGGAACGCCTGGCCCTCGGGTACTGGCTCTCCGCGGTCCTGTTCGGCCTGGCGATCGCCGCAGTCGCCCTCGCCCACTTCATGCTCGGGCTGGACGCGGTGTGGAGCTTCTGGATCGCCTACGTGCTGACCCGTCCGCTCGGCGCGTCCCTCGGCGACTACCTCTCCCAACCGACCGGCGACGGCGGTCTGGGCCTGGGCACCGTCGTCACCAGCGCCCTGTTCCTCGCCGTCATCCTCGCCCTGGTCGGGTACCTGACGGTGACGCGGAAGGACGTGACGCCCCCTCAGGAGAGGGTGCCGGACGCGGGCTGAGGGAGCGGGCGGCGGGCGTTCAGGATGCGTTCATGCTGCCCCTGCCAAGGTCGGATGTGGCGATCGTCCCCCGGCGGTCGCCCGTCCCGCGGGGCGCTCGCCCGCACGGCGGAGCGCTCGCCCCGCGCCACGACCACACCAGGAGCCCCCGCCTTGCAGCAGTCGCAAGTCCTCGTCGACCACGACGTCACGAGCCCGCCGGAAGCGGTGCTGAAGAAGCTGCCCGAAGTCACCCTCGCCTTCTGGGTCATGAAGATCGCCGCGACGACGCTGGGGGAGACCGCCGGAGACCTCTTCTCCCAGACCCTGAAACTGGGCTACTTCCTCACCACGATCGCGCTGTTCCTGATCTTCGTGGTGACGCTGGTCGTCCAGCTCCGTTCCCGCCGCTACCACCCGTTCTCCTACTGGACGGTGATCCTCTCGACCAGCATGGCCGGCACCACGATGTCCGACTTCATGAACCGCGACGCCAGCGCCGCGTACCTCTCCGGCGGTTCCACCTCGCTCGGTTGGGGACCGCAGGGACTGGGCCTCGGCTACCCGATCGGCGCGGCCATCCTGATCTCGGTCCTGCTGGCCATCTTCGCGCTCTGGAAGGTCAGCGGGATGACGTTCCGGATCCGGGACATCGTCACCTTCCGCGGCGAGGCGCTGTTCTGGTCGGCGATCCTCGTCTCCAACACCCTCGGCACGTCCATGGGCGACTTCCTGTCCGACAGCTCCGGCCTCGGCTACGGCGGCGGGGCGCTGCTCGTCGCCGGAGCGCTCGCCGTGCTCGTCGCCCTGATGAAGGCGCCCGCCGTGCCGAACGTCCTGCTGTTCTGGCTGGCGTTCGTGCTCACCCGCCCGCTCGGCGCGACCGCGGGCGACTTCCTGACCAAGCCGATCGCCAAGGGCGGCCTGGACCTCGGCACCACCGGCTCGTCGCTGGTGCTGCTCGCCGTCCTGCTCGGCCTCATGGCCGTCATGCAGGTCCAGGAGCGCAGGACCCGGGGCGGACGCGCGCCGGTGGCGGAGCCGGTCGCCGCGCGGGCCGACTGAACCACCGCCCCACCGCTTCGGAGGCGAGTCGACCCCGCCGTCACCGGCGCACGGTACGGAGTCGGCGGCGGGTCACCCGGCCGGCAGGTCGGCCAGGAAGCGCGCCCCGGTCGTGTGGGTGGGGTCGTGGGACACCTCGCCGCCGACGGCGCGGGCCAGTCGCCGGGCGAGCGGCAGGCCGAGGCCCGCGCCGTCGTGTCCGTCGTCGCCATCGGCCCGGCGGCCGGGCTGGAAGAGGGCGTCGACGAAGTCCGCGGGGACGCCCGGACCGTCGTCCGTGACGCCGATGCGCACGCCGCCGGACCACGGCCGCACGGACACGGTCACCGTGGAGCGGGCGTAGCGGACCGCGTTGGCCAGCAGCGGGCTGATGATGCGTGCCAGGAGAGCGGGTGCCACGCCGGCCGCCAGTGCCGGATCCGCGGCCTCGACGACGGCCGTCACCCGTCCCTGCCCGTCGACGTCGCCGACCAGCCGGTGCAGCACGGGTGCGACGGCTGTGATGCCCGGGGCGGTCGCGGCGCCCGGTGCGCCCGCGCGGGCGTCGTCGAGCAGCGTGTCGCAGATGGTGCGCATGGACTGGGCGGCGTCGGCGATGACCGCGTGGGTGGCACGGGTCTCGGCGGCGGAGCGGGGGCGGGTCCGCCACCAGTCGAGTTCGGCGATGATCCGGGCGAGCGGGGTGCGCAGTTCGTGGGACAGCTCACCGGTCAGCTGCTGCTCGTGGCGCAGGACGGCTCCTATGCGGTCCAGCAGGGCGTCCAACGACGTTCCCAGCAGGGCGAGTTCGGTCGGGTGGCCCTCGGTGCCGAAGCGTTCGTCGGAGCCGACGGCGCTCCACTGGGCGGCCTGGTCGGTCATGAGGCGCACCGGGCGCAGTGCCCGCCCCACCGCCAGGCGGGTCAGCGCATAGGTGCACGCGAGCATGACGGCGTCCAGGACCAGGGAGCCCAGCAGCAGGGTGTCGGCCGAGTTGCGGTACGGGGCGAGGTCCAGGGCGGTCACGACCGTGGCGGCGCTGCGCGGACCGGGCACGGGGCGGGAACACAGGCGGACGAGGCGGGGGTCTTCGGCCTCGATCGTCGTGCACCGTTCGCCTCCTCGCGCGGCGAGCTGCGCGGCGGCCCTGGTCAGGGTGCCGTCGGCGGTGGCTGTCGGCGGCTTCTCCAGCAGGCGCGCACCGGTGTAGATCCACACGTTCGCGTCCAGGAGGCGGTCGTTGGCGGTCTCCACGATCCGCACCCCGCGGCCGCTGGTGTCGACGGTCGTGGCGACGGCGGCCCCGCGGCTGCCCAGTTCGTTGTCCGCCTGGTGCCGCAGGTGCCGGCTCACCGCGGTGTTGAACACCACCGTCAGCATGGCCATCAGGAGCGCGGCGGTGGTCAGCGCCACGAGCGAGAGCCGGCCGCGCAGGGTGCGGGGAGCCAGGCGACGCAGGAGTGGGGTCATGACAGCCGGTTGCCGATGCCGCGCACCGTGTGCAGGGTCAGGTCGCTGCGGGCCGCCCGCAGTTTGCGGCGCAGGCGGCTCACGTACTGGTCCAGCGTGTTGTCACTGACCTGGGCTCCGTCGGGCCAGGCGGCCCTGATCAGGTCGCGGCGGCGCACGAGGTTGCCGCTGGCAGCCACGAGGGTGGCCAGCAACCGGAACTCCGTGGGGGACAGCTCGACGTCGGCGGCACCGACCTGGGCCGTGTGCCGGGTCGCGTCGAGCACCAGGTCCCCTGCCCTGGCCACGGCCGATGGCGCGGCGCGTTTGAGCACGGCCCGCAGCCGGGCGACGAGTTCGGCGAGGTGGAACGGCTTGGGCAGGTAGTCGTCGCCTCCGGCGGAGAACCCGGACAGCCGGTCGGTGAGGTGGTGGCGGGCCGTCAGGAAGACGATCGGGGCGACGAAACCGTTGGCGCGCATCGCCTGGCACACGTCCCGGCCATCCGCGTCGGGCAGCCCGACGTCCAGGACGACGGCGTCGATGTCGTGGGCGGTCAGTCGTAGGGCCATGGCCCCGTCGGCGGCGAGCACGGGCGCGAAGCCCTCGTCGTCGAGGCCGCGGCGGAGCACGTCGCGCAGGGCGTGATCGTCCTCCACGACCAGGATCTTGTGGTGCATGGACCTCCGTCCGGGCCTCGGCAGCGACCCTCTCCGGTGGGCAACTCCACTGCGACCCCTCATTCGACTACAAGCTTGTAGACGCTCGATGGGACTGTAACCGACGCCGCGGGGCGGATCCAACCACCCTCCCGCGCAGCGCACTCGGCGTGGAGCGCGACGGCGACACACCGGCCCTCGACCGCCTGCCGTCGGCCGCGCCCGATCCTCCGATCCGCACGTCGCCGTCGTCACCTGACGCCCGTGCCGCACCGCGCCCCCGGGGCCGGTGTCACTTCTCCAGTTCGGCCGCGTGGTCGGGGACGTAGGTCTGGAGATCGCGCGGCGGGCGCCGGTAGCCGCTGCTCGGCGGGCGGGGCGGGAGGTCCAGCAGCGGCGGGGTGACGTCGTGGTACGGCACGGTGGACAGCAGGTGGGCGATCATGTTGAGCCGGGCCCGGCGCTTGTCGTCGCTCTCGACGACGTACCACGGCGCCTCGGGGATGTCGGTGTGGACGAACATGTCGTCCTTGGCCCGCGAGTAGTCCTCCCAGCGGGTCAGCGATTCGAGGTCGACGGGGGAGAGCTTCCAACGGCGGGTCGGGTCGTCCAGCCGCTGCCGGAAGCGCTGTTCCTGGACGTCGTCGCTGACGGAGAACCAGTACTTGCGGAGCAGGATCCCGTCTTCGACCAGCATGCGCTCGAAGACCGGGCACTGGTGGAGGAAGCGCTGGTACTCGGTGGGCGTGCAGAATCCCATGACGCGTTCGACGCCGGCGCGGTTGTACCAACTGCGGTCGAACAGCACGATCTCGCCCGCCGCGGGCAGCTGCTCCACGTAGCGCTGGAAGTACCACTGCGTGCGTTCGCGTTCGGTGGGCCGGGGGAGCGCGACGATGCGCGCCACCCGGGGGTTGAGGTAGGCCGTGACGCGCTTGATGGTGCTGCCCTTGCCGGCCGCGTCGCGCCCTTCGAAGACCACCACCAGCCGGGCGCCTTCGCTGCGGACCCATTCCTGGAGCTTGACCAGTTCCGTCTGCAGTCGGAACAGCTCCCGTTCGTACCGGCCCTTCGACAGCTTCCTCGGCCCGTGCTCGCTGCCGTCCTGGTCGTCCGCCATGCCACGACGGTACGAAGACTCGGGCCGCGACGGGCGGGCGAGGGAGCCGAACGGGGCAGTGCCCGGAAGGCGGCCCCCGCCCGACGCGGGGAAAGGGCCGGACGGCCCTGTCCGGCCGACCGGGCGCGCCGCAGGGTGAGGAGTGGTGCCCGGATCGGGCGCGTGCCGCACGGCTGCACGAGGACCGTGCGGTGCGGAACCGCTCCCAAGGAGGCGTCACCATGTCGAACACTCCGCACCGGGTCAGCGACGTCATGACGCAGCCCGTGGCAGCCGTCGACCGGGGAGCCGGCTTCAAGCAGATCGTCGAGACACTGTGGCGCTGGCAGGTGAGCGCGTTGCCGGTCGTCTCGACCGAGCGGCGGGTGGTCGGCGTGGTGTCCGAGGCCGACCTGCTGCCCAAGGAAGGCTTCCGGGAGGCCGACGCGGACCGGCTGGAGCGTCTGCGGGCGTCCGACGACGCCCGTCGCGCGGAGGCCGTGACGGCCGGGGAGCTGATGACCAGCCCCGCCGTGACCGTGCATGCGGACGCGACCCTGGCCCAGGCGGCGCGGACGATGGCGAGGGCCTCCGTCAAACGCCTGCCGGTCGTGGACGGGAACGGGCTGCTGCTGGGCATCGTCAGCCGGGCCGATCTGCTGAAGGTCTTCCTGCGCTCCGACGACGACCTCGCGTGGGAGGTCCGGCGAGCGCTCGCGAAGTTCTTCGCGGCACCGACGAGGGACCTGCACGTCGAGGTCGCCGACGGGGTGGTCACGCTGAGCGGGCAGCTGCGGGACCGGTCGTTGGTTCCCGTGGTGGCGCGTCTGGTGCGCACCGTGGAAGGCGTGGTGGACGTGGCGTTCGACGTGACGGGTGCCGCGCCGGTCCGTGTGGGCCCGGCGGCGGAGGGATCGGGTCGGTGAGCGCGGACGGGGCGGGGAGGCCCGCACCGGAGGGCCGGCCCGCCCGCGTTCTTGCGCCGGACCCCTCCCGCCGGCGCGCGGCCCTCGGCCGTCCCGGACGGGCGCTCCCCGGCCGGTCGGGCGGCCGGTAGGGCCGGACGGCCCCTGCCCGCGGCCGGCGGGTCGACGCAGGCTGAAAGCGTCGCAACCCCGGGGCGCGGCAGCCAGAGGGAGGAGACGGCGTCATGGCGCACACTCCGCACACCGTCAGCGACGTGATGACCCGGACGGTGGTCGCCGTCGGTCAGGAGGCCCGCTTCAAGGAGATCGTCGAGACCATGGAGCAGTGGAAGGTGAGCGCCCTGCCGGTGCTCGCGGGCGAGGGGCGGGTGATCGGCGTGGTCTCGGAGGCCGACCTGCTGCCCAAGGAGGAGTTCCGGAACGCGGACCCCGACCGGATGGAGCAGCGGCAACGGCTGGACGACCTGCGCAAGGCCGGTGGTCTCACGGCGGGTGAGCTGATGAGCACTCCGGCGCTGACCGCGCACGCCGACGACACCCTCGCCCAAGCCGCCCGGACGATGGCGCGCCGGGCCGTCAAGCGACTCCCGGTGGTCGACCGCCAGGGCCTGTTGCAGGGCATCGTGAGCCGGGCCGACCTGCTGAAGGTCTTCCTGCGCTCCGACGCGGACCTGGCGGCGGAAGTCCGGGCGGACATCGTCGACCGGCTGTTCACCGGGACGCGCAAGAAGGTCGAAGTGAGCGTCAAGGACGGCGTGGTGACGCTGCACGGACCGATCCTCGACAGCGCGCTGCTGCCCGTCGCGGCCCGACTGGTGCGGGCGGTCGAGGGTGTCGTGGACGTGACCTTCGACGTCCACGCGGCTTCGGCGGCGGAGCGCCGGATGGTGGCCGGCTGAGGAACGGCCCCGGCCGCGCGGCCCGCGGGATCAGCCTCCGACCCCACCGGGCCACCCATCCGCATCCGCGCCGGCTCCGATGGAGCCGGCAGGGGACGACGCACCGGGCGGAGGAGGGAACGGAGATGAAGCGGCGACGGGTCGGGGCGGTCATGACCGGCGACGTCGTCCGCGCGCACCGGGGGACGCCGACCGCGGAACTCGCGCGGTGGATGGCGGAGTTCGGCATCAACGGCGTGCCGGTGGTCGATGCCGACGACAAGGTGCTCGGAGTCGTCTCGGCGACGGACCTGGCACGGGCGCGCCCCACCGGCGACAGTGCCCCGGGCCGCTCCGCGCAGGCCCTGATGTCCGCCCCGGCACGCACCGTCCGCGCCGACGACTCCGTCGTCCGAGCCGCCCGCCTGATGTCCTCCTACGGCATCGAGCGGCTCCCCGTCGTGGACGAGGAGGCCCGCCTCGTCGGCATGCTCACCCGACGCGACGTCCTCCGGCTCTTCGCCCGCGCCGACGGGGAGATCCGCGACGAGGTGATCGACGAGATCGTCGTGCGGCTGATGTGGCTGACCCCGGAGAGCGTCGAGGTCTCCGTCCGCGACGGCGTGGTGACGCTGGCCGGTCGGCTGGACAGCAGCGGGCAGGTGGCCGCCGTGGTGTGGATGACCCGGCAGATCGACGGCGTCACGGCCGTCGTCAGCCGGCTCACCCACCGGTACGAGGGCGGGTACGCGGGACCCGAGGGGCCGGCGGACCCCGGCGGCCCGCGGCGCTGACCGCCGGCAGCCCGCGCACGGTCACTGACGGTGGTGCCGGCCCGGTGCGTCGAGTTCCGCCCACTCCCGATCCCACTGGGCGAACCGCCTGCGGTCCAAGAGGCGGACCGCTGCCCGGTCCGCTCCGAAGACCACCAGGCCGGCGCCGCACGCGGCCACGGTGCCGGTCGCGACGCCCATGGCGAGGGTGTCCGCCGCAGAGTTCGGATCCCGCACCGGAGCGCCGTTGCGGTCCAGCCACACCGGGGTCCGGTCGCCCACCCGCACGCCGGACGGCACGGCCGCCTCACCCGTGCGCACCCGGTCGTCCGGGGCCACCCACCGCACCGTCGCGTGCACCCGGCCACCGCCGGCGCTCCCAGCATCGAAGCCGACCGCACCGGGCGGCTGCCGGGTCACCACGGCGGTGACGCGGTGCCACTCGGCGCGCTGCTGCTGTGCCGCCTCGACCACCGCTTGGCCGGCCGCCACCCCCACGGTCGGTGCCCCCACGACCAGCAGCAGGCCGGTGACCAGCGTCAACCATGACTGCACCACGTCCGTGCCCCGCCGCATGGGGCCGTGCCGCCACGGCGGGTGAGGCTTGTGCAGAGGCATCCCGCACCCCCTTCGGCTGCTGTTCCGAGCCTGCCATCCGGGGCCGCGCCGGAAGAGGGCCGAACGGTCCCGGACCGGGGGCCGGCCCGCCTCGGCGGTGCCGCGCCGGGCCCGTTCGGCCCTGGCGCACCGCCCCGGGGGAAGCCAGCATGGAGCAGGGAGCCGGTTTCACGGACGGAGGGCCTCATGGGCGAGACGGGCGCCTTCTCACCGCAGCGGCCGATCCGGGTGTTCCTGGTCGACGACCACGAGGTGGTGCGGCGCGGCGTGCAGGACCTGCTCGACGCGGAACCCGACATCGAGGTGGTGGGCGACGCCGGGACCGCGGACCGCGCGTTGGCCCGGGGGCCGGCGTTGCGGCCCGACGTGGCGGTGCTCGACGTCCGCCTGCCGGACGGCGACGGGATCTCCGTCTGCCGTGAGCTGCGCTCGCGGATGCCGGGGGTGGCCTGCCTGATCCTCACCTCGTTCGACGACGACGACGCGTTGCTCGACGCGATCATGTCCGGTGCCGCCGGATACGTCCTCAAGGAGATCAAGGGGGCGGACCTGGTCGCCGCGGTGCGCACCGTCGCGACGGGGCGCTCGATGCTCGACCCGGCGACCACCTCCCGGTTGATGCGCCGCCTGCGGGGCGACGAGGACGACGCCCGGCCGGAGGACGACGCCCTGTCCGGGCTGTCGGCACGGGAGCGGGAGATCCTCGGCCTGATCGGCGAAGGACTGACGAACCGTCAAATCGGTGCGCGGCTCTACCTGTCGGAGAAGACCGTCAAGAACCACATCTCCCGCCTGCTGGCCAAGCTCGGCGTCGAGCGCCGCATCCAGGCAGCCGTCCTGGCCACCCAGCACGGCGCGGGGACCGGCACGTGAGGACCGGGGCACGGCCGGTGACGGAGCCCCGAGAACCGTTGCCCGCCCGGCGGCGAACGGCTCCTCTGCCGAAGTCACGCGGGTAGCGGCACCGACCACACCAGGCGGGTGCCGCCGGTCGCCGGCGCCTCCACGGTCATCCCGCCGCCGGCGTTCTCGGCCCGCTTCGCGAGGTTCAGCAGACCACTGCGCCGGCCGCCGTTCTCGGAGACGCCGACCCCGTCGTCCGCCACGGTCAGGGTGAGCCGGCCGGCACGGGCGATCAGGGTCACGTCGGCCGAGCGGGCACGGGCGTGTCGGGCGACGTTGGTCAGGGCTTCCCCCAGCACCGCAAGCGCGTGCTCGGCGAGCCCGGCCGGCACGTCCGTGTCCAGCAGCCCGGCCATGTGCAGGGACGGCATGAACCCCAGCGCGCGCGACGCCTCCTCCAGCGTGGTGACCGTCCGGGCCCGGAGTCCCTGCCGCCCGCGGGCCACGTCGTGCGAGCGCAGTCCGAAGATGGTGGATCGGATGATCTTGATGGTCTCGTCGAGGTCGTCCACCGCGCGCAGCAGGCGCTCGTGCGCCTCCGGGTGATCGACGAACCGCACCGTGCTCTGCAACGTCATCCCGATGGCGAAGAGCCGTTGGATGGCCAGGTCGTGCAGGTCACGGGCGATCCGGTCGCGGTCCCTGAGCAGGGTCAACTGGTCGGCGGTGGCCCGCTGTTCGGACAGTTCCATGGCGAGTGCGGCCTGACCGGCGAAGGTCAGCAGCGGGGCGGTCTCGGACTCCGTGAAGGGGGCGCGCCCGCGCAGCCGGGCCAGGATGAGGACGCCGAGGACCTTCTCACCGGCCGCCATGGGAACCGCCACGGCCGGCCCCAACCCCCACCAGCGGGGCGGCCCCGCCGTGATGCGGGGGTCGTGCTCCACGTCCGCGCTGATCAGCGGGCGTCCGGCGGACAGCGCCGCGCCCCCGAACGACCCCTGGCGAGGCAGCACCAGCCCGCGGTGGGCCTCGGCGTCCACGCCGGACGCCAGCTCCATGCGCAGGCAGTCGCCCGCCACGGGCAGTGCCAGCACCCCGAGGTCGGCGGCGAGGATGCGCACCGCGTGGTCGACGATCGTCGACAGCACGTCGTTGCCGTCCGCCCCCGGCAGCAACCCGGCCACGATCTCGTGGTTCGCCGCCAACCACTCCTGGCGGTAACGCGCCTGCTCGAACAGCCGGGCATGTTCGACGGCCACACCGGCGGCCACCGCCAGCGTCGACAGCAGCGTCTCGTCGCCCTCGGTGAACGGACCGCCACCGCGCTTCTCGGTCAGGTACAGATTGCCGAAGACGTCGTCCCCGACCCGGATCGGCACCCCCAGGAACGCGTGCATCGCCGGATGGTGCGGCGGGAAGCCGTAGGACGCGGGGTGCGCGCCCAACTCGTCCAGCCGCAGCGGTGCCGGGTGGCGGATCAGCTCGCCGAGGATCCCGTGGCCGGCCGGCAGGGGGCCGATGGCCTTGAACTGCTCGTCCGTCAGCCCGACGGGCAGGAACTGACTGAGGCCGCCGTCCGGGCCGATGACACCGAGGGCGCCGTACCGCGCGTCCGCGACGACGACGGCGGCCTCGACGATGCGGCGCAGCACCTGGGGCAACTCCAGCCCGGTACCCACCGACAGCACGGCTTCGAGGAGCAGATGCTGCGACGGTCCGCTCGCCCGCTCCACCGCGCGCAGCTGCTCCAACAGGTCGTCCGGCAACGCGTGCAGATGCGGACGCCCCCCGTCCGTCCGGCTGTAGCCCTCGCCCACGGCAGCCCTCCACAGCGGCCGGTGTCCGTGGCCCGGCCACACCACCCACGGTAGTGCCGGGGGCCCACGGACACCTCCCGTGCGATGGGCCCCGCCGCCCGTCCTCGCCCCCACCGTCGAGACCGTCGAGACCGTCGAGAAAGGACGGGCCGCCGCGCGCGGGTCACCCCCTCGGAACGACCGCGACCGGGCAACGGGAGTGGTGCAGGAGGGCCAGCACGACCGGCCCCAGGGGCATCGGCGTGCGGTGCGTCCGGCGCCCGACGACCAGCAGCCCGGCGCGCGACGAGGCGCCCAGGAGCGCCGGCACGGCCCGGTCGCCGACCACCTCCTCGATCACCCGGACGTCCGGGTGCTTCCCGCACCACGGGGCGAGGCTCGCGGCGAGCACCTCCCGCTCGGCCGCCGTGGACGCGGCCTCGGCGTCGCCCGCGGCCGCGGGGGCCCGGGCGCGGACGGCGTGCAGGTCGGCGCGGTGCACGGCGGCGGTCGTGAACGCGTAGGCGAGCACCGCGTCACCTTCCGTGCCCGTCTCCTGCACGCCCACGACGACTTCCGGGCCGGGCCCGACGGCCGACTCCTCCTCGCGGACGATGACCACCGGACACTCCGCCCGCCCCAGAACGCGCAGGCTGACCGACCCCATCAAGAAACCGGCGATGTCGTCGTGCCCGCGCGATCCGAGCACCAGCAGCGTGGACTCCCCGCTGCGGTCCGCCAGCGCGTCCGCGGCTTCCTCCGCGACGTGCTCCACCTCCACCGCGATCCCCGGATGCAGGTCCCGGGCCACGGCCTCGGCCCGCCGGAGCACCTCGGTTCCGTACCGACGCCGGTCGGCGTCCTCGGGCACGAGGGAGACCGACCACGGCTGGGAGACCCAGGAGTGCAGGAGGCGGAGCGGCAGGTGGCGGACGGCCGCCTCCTCGGCCCCCCAGCGCACCGCGGGCTCACCGTTGCCGGTGCCGTCGAGCCCGACGAGGACCGAGCCGCCCATGTCACGCCCCCTCCCGAGCGGAGGTCCGCGCCGGGCCGCCGACCACGGGGCGGCGGGCGCGCCGACCACGGGCATCGGCCCGCCCGGTGGTCACCGCGGCCGGCGAGCAGCCCGCGAGCCGCTTGCCCAGGTGTGCCTGCACCGACCTCACCTCGCTCGTGCACGGGTGTCCAGTCCCGAACCTGCGCCACCGGACGCGTCAAGGGGAAGGGGACGAGTCGCCCGGTCAAAGGGTCGTTCGGCCCAAGGGCCGAGGACCGACCGGAACTGTCCTGCGAAGCCGCCGGGGGCTTTCCCTGGAACGGACGGGGAGGACGGTCCGGAAGCGGAGGAGCGGAGCGGGGTCGCGCACCGCGCGATCAGGGTTCGCGAGGGGTGGACGGTCCTCCCGGTCGTGGACGCCGGCCCGCCCGCGCGGGCCGGCACGTTCCTGCCCCGTCCGCCGGCGGCCGGGGCCGGCGGTGGACCGCGGTGTTCCGGTGGCGCCGCCCGGCGGACGCGGTGGGTGACGAGGAGGACCGCCATGGGTACCACGCCGCTGCTCCAGGGACTTCCGCCCAACGGGCGGGAACGCCTGCTGGCCTTCGCCCACGAGGTGACCGTCCCGGAAGGCACCCGCCTCTTCGAGGAGGGCGGGACCGCCGACCAGTTCTGGATCATCCGTACCGGGTCGGTCAACCTCGACGTGCGGTTGGCGGGCCGGCGGCCGGCAGTCGTCGACGTGCTCGGCCCGGAGGACCTGCTGGGCTGGTCCTGGCTCGTCCCGCCGTACCGCTGGCGGATGGGCGCGGAGGCGTTCACCCTCGTCCGGGCCCACGAGTTCGACGCGACGTCGGTGCGCGCGCTGTGCGGAGCGGACCCGGTCCTGGGGCTGGCGGTGACCCGCCGGGTGCTCGACGTCGTCGCCCGCCGGTTGTCGGCCACCCGGCACCGGCTGGTAGACCTCGACGGCGCCGGAGCCAGGCGCCAACCGACCGCGCCCTGAACGGCCGACCACGCCCTGAACGGCGCCCCGCACCGCGGACCGGCTCACGCGTCCGCCGCCCGGGGTGCGCCACCGGTCGGCGGCGTCGGCGCCCCGGGAACCCTGATGCGTCGCCCGCTGAGGTGATGGGGCCGGAGAGCGATCCACTGGTACCGTCCGCTGCCCACCCACGGCGCCGAGTACGCCCGCTCCTCGAACCTGCGGGACTCGTAGAAGCCGGTGACGACCTCGGCGGGCCCCACGGCCAGCACGCTCCACCCCTGACTGAACGCGTCGTCGATGTGGTCCACCTCCAGCGCCGCCTCGTGACCGGCCGCCGCCGCCGGACCGGAGCCCGCCTGCGTGCGGTACGCGATCACGTCGTCGACCACGGTGTAGTTGACGGGGAAGACGGCGGGGGTGTCGTTGACCGTCACGGCCACCCGGCCGATGCCGTGCGTGGAGAGCAGTTCCCGGCATTCCGCTGGGCCGAGGGCCAACACCTCGGGATGCGCCGCGGCCTGGCCGAAACCGGTCGGGAGGTCGGCCGTGCCGCCCGTCAGCTCGGCGACCGTGGTGTCGAGCGCCCCGGCGAGGCGCAGCAGGAACCCGATGCTCGGCTCGGCCGCGTGCTCCTCGACGTACGCGAGGTAGCCGGGGGACGCGGCGGCCCGGGCGGCTACCTCCTCACGGGTCAGCCCCAGTTGCTGCCGGCGCGCCGCGGTGCGGCGCCCCAGGTCACTGCGGGGCCGCACCGGTTCGGCGCCGGACCCACTAGCTCGATCGGTCGTCATCGTGCACGCCTCCTCTCTGCCCGTGGCTGAAACCCCGTGGGTGTGGGGCGGCTACGCGTGCCGCACGATCGCCACGGGACAGGGCGCATGGTGGACGGCCGCGTGGACGACGTGGCCGATGCGCGGGACGACGTGGCCGAGGTGCCGACGGCCCACGACGAGCAGCTGCGCTCCGGCCGCTCCGTGCAGCAGGGCCGGCGCGGGACTCTCCATGACCACCTGCTCCTCGACCCGCACGTCCCGGAACTTCTGCCGCCACGGACGCAGCGCCTCGGACAGTTCCTCGCGGGCGAGCAGCTCCGCCCGTTCCACGGCGCCCCGCCCCACGGCACCGCCCAGGTCGTAGGCGAACGGCGGCGGGTTCCGGCCGTGCACGGCGCGCAGCGGCACGGCGCGCCGTGCGGCGCTCTCGAAGGCGAAGGCCAACAGCCCTTCGCACGGTGCGCGCAGGCTGACGCCGACCGCGATGCCGTTGGCGTCCTCCATCTGGGGACTGTCCTGCCGGGACCGCACCAGGACCACCGGGACCGCGACCCGCGACACCAGGTCCAGACCGGTTCCGCCCAGTGCGAAGCGCGCCACCGGCCCCAGCCCCCGAGAGCCCAACGCCAGCAGATCCGCCTGCTCGGCGGCCTCGACCAGGGCCTCCAGCGGTGGTTCGCGCACCAGGGACACGTCCACGGGCAGGCCCGGCTGCGTCGACTCGACCGCCGCCCTGGCCTCCTCGACGATCCGGTCCGGCCAGTGCGGCACCTCCGGCGCCCACGGCGCGCCCCGCGGCTTCCCCGTCAGGGGCTGCCACGCGGTCAGCAGCCGCAACCGGGCTTGCCGCAGCCGCGCCTCCAGCGCCGCCCACCGGGCCGCCGCCAGCGCCTGCGGAGTCCCGTCCACACCGACGGCGATGACGTCCTTCATGCCGGCGACCGGCTTTCCCCCGCGCGCTCCTCCGCGGCCCCGGCCGCCCGGTCGCCGCCGGCCGGCGCCCGCCTCAGGTCCTCGGACACCGACACCACGCCGTCGACGCTCGCGCACATCCGCACCAGCACGGGCACCAGCAGCAGGTCGGTCACCGTGCCGTGCAGGGCGACCTGACCGCGGTTGACCTCGGCGGTCACCCCCGCCGCACCCAGGCGCGCCGTACGTCCGATCACTTCCCGGGCGATCTCCTCCCGGATCGCCTCGTCCTTGCGCAGGAAGACGCGCAGCAGGTCGCTCCGGCTGACGATGCCCAACAGCACGTCCGCCTCGTCGACCACGGGGAGGCGCTTGAGCTCCTGCACCTCCATCAGGCGGGCCGCCTCCACCACCGTCCAGTCCGGATGGGCGCACACCGCCGGAGCGGACATCAGCTCTCCGGCGGTGCGCCCCTCCGCCCTGGCCTTCTGCCACGCCTCCAGATGGGGCAGCGGCGTCCGTCCGGACAGATCGGACCGGTCGGCCGCCTTCCGCAGCAGATCGGCCTCGGACACGACGCCGGCCGGCCTGCCAAGGCTGTCGAGCACCGGCACGGCGCTCACCGCGTTGTCGGCGAGCGTCTGCGCTATCTCCTTGAAGGGGGTGTCGAGCTGCACGCTCACGACCTTCCGGGTCATCAGCTCACCTATCGTGCGGTGCTGCATCTCCCGCTCCTTCCGCCAGGGCGGCCAGCGGCCCGGCCACACCCCCAGCCTGACCGGTCCGCTCGGCGCGCCGATATGAGCCACTCGGCCCCCGCCCGGGCCGGCCGTCCCCTGCGGTCCGACCGGCCCGGGCCAGGGGCCCTATGGCCCCTGACGATTCCGCGGGACCCCCGCGACGCTGGAGGCACCTGCCGATTCACCGCGCGCCGTGCCCGGGCGCCCGGTCCGATCCCGCCCGGGAGGCCCCCGGTGCTCACCCACCCCACCCTCAAGGACACGGCCGTCAAGGCACTCGTGGCGGAAGCCACCACCGCTCCGTCGATGCACAACGCCCAGCCGTGGCACTTCGACTACGCGCGGGCCTCACGCACCCTGCTGCTCTCCGCCGACCTGGATCGCGCCATGCCGCTGGCCGACCCCACCACGCGGGGACTCCACCTCGGCTGCGGGGCGGCCCTGCTGACCCTCCGGGCCGCCGCCGCACACGCCGGCCACCGGACCGTCACCACGCTCCTGCCGGCACCCCACAGCCCCACGATCCTGGCCTCCGTGCGGCTCGACGTGCCGCACGAGCCGCTGGACGCGGGCCTCTCCGCCCTCCAGCCCGCCATCGCCGTCCGGCACACCAGCCGCTTCCCGTTCACCGAGCGGCGCATCCCGGACGTCCTGCGCGCCGCCCTCGTCGAGGCCGCGGCCCGCGAGGGCGCGCAGCTGGCCTTCTTGACCACACCGCACCGCGAGGCGGTACTCGACCTCGTCCTGCACGCCGAGGGCTACGACCGCATGGACGACGGCCGGGAAGTCGAACAACGCAGGTGGACCCGCGACGCCTCCGACACCGACACCGCGGACGGCATCCCGGAGGACGCGTTCGGCCCGGCGAAACGCGGCGGCGCAGCCCCCATGCGGGACTTCGCCGGCCGGCGCACCGTCCCCGGACGCGCCTACGCCGAGTTCGAGAAGCGGCCGCAACTGGCCTCCCTCAGCACCACCCACGACGGTCCCGCGGACTGGCTCCGCGCGGGCCAGGCACTACAACGCGTCCTCCTCCTCGCCACCCGCCAGGGGCTCGTGAGTTCCTTCGCCACCCAGGCCCTCGAATGGCCCGACCTGCGCTGGCTGCTACGTGACCCGCGCTCCGGCACCGGCTGCGTCCAGATGATCCTCCGCCTCGGCTACGGCCCCGACGGGCCGCGCACCCCGCGCCGTCCGGTGGACGAGGTCCTGACGATCACGCCTTGAGCCCCGCCGCGACCGCGCACCACCGCTGCCTTCACCGACCCGGCTGTGCGCGCCCCTCCTCCAACCGGCCGGCGCCGCCCGGCCGGTGGCCGCCGCGTCGCCCCGCCCGCGCTCCCGGCCCGGCCCCGACGCGTTCACGTCGATCCCTTATCGTCTGCGCGGACCGCAGGGCGCCCGCTCGCGGACCCGGCCGCCACGGGCCGAGGCAGACAAGGAGAGCCGACGTTGAGCAGGACACCCTCGCCCGTACCCGGGACGCCCGGCGAACTCCAGCGGCGCCTGGGGGTCATGGACGCCGTGACGATCGGCCTCGGGGCGATGATCGGCGCCGGGATCTTCGCCTCCCTCGCCCCGGCCGCCCGGGCAGCCGGCTCCGGCCTGCTCATCGGCCTCGCCTGCGCAGCCGTCGTCGCCTACTGCAACGCGACGTCCTCCGCCGGGCTCGCCGCCCGCTACCCGGCCTCCGGCGGCACCTACGTCTACGCCCGCGAGCGGCTCGGCGAGTTCTGGGGATACCTGGCCGGATGGGCGTTCGTGGTCGGCAAGACCGCCTCCTGCGCAGCCATGGCCCTGACCGTCGGCACCTACGTCTGGCCCGACCAGGCACACGCGGTCGCGGCCGCCGCAGTGGTGGCGCTGACCGCGGTCAACTACGTCGGCGTGCACAGGTCCGCCCTGCTCACCCGGGCGATCGTCGCCGTGGTCCTGGCGGTCCTGGCAGCCGTGGTGGTCACCGTGCTCACCTCCGGTGCGACCCAGACCGCCCGGCTGGACGTCGGCTCGGACGCCACGGTCGTCGGCGTGCTCCAGGCCGCGGGGCTGCTGTTCTTCGCCTTCGCCGGCTATGCCCGCATCGCCACGCTCGGCGAGGAGGTCCGCGACCCCGCGCACACGATTCCGCGGGCGATCCCGGTCGCGCTGGGCATCACGCTGGCCGTCTACGCCGTGGTCGCCGTCGCCGTGCTGCTCGTGCTGGGCCCCGACCGACTGGCCACGACCGCCGCGCCGTTGACCGAAGCCGTCCACGCGGCGGGAGCCGACGGACTCACGCCCGTGGTGCGGGTCGGCGCGGCCGTCGCCGCGCTGGGCTCGTTGCTCGCCCTGATCCTCGGCGTCTCCCGCACCACCCTCGCCATGGCCCGCGACCGCCACCTGCCCCACCATCTCGCCGCGGTGCACCCGAAGTTCACGTCGCCGTACCGCGCCGAGATCGCCGTCGGCCTGGTGGTCGCCGCCGTGGCCGCGACCGCGGACCTCCGCGCCGCGATCGGCTTCTCCTCCTTCGGCGTCCTCGTCTACTACGCCCTCGCCAACGCCTCCGCCTGGACCCTCACCCCGGCCGAAGGCCGCCCCGCCAGGATCGTCCCCGCCGTCGGCCTGACCGGCTGCCTCGCCCTGGCCTTCGCCCTCCCCCCGACCTCCGTCGCCGTCGGAGCCGCCGTCCTCGCCGTCGGAGCCGCGCTCTACGCGGTGCGCCGCAGGCCCCCACGCGGGTGACCCACCGGACCGGCCCAGGGACGCCGGGCCGGTCGGGCCGGGAAGCGCCGGGGAAGCGGCACCACGTGATGCCGCGTCAGCCACTCCTCGGTCCGCTGAGGCCGGGCTGGTCACGCCTGGGAGGATCTTCGACACGAGTTCACCATGAGGGGGTCCAGTGGAGATCGTCGAGCATGCGATCCGTGCGCACTGCGAGGGTGTGAGGGTGCAGCCCGTCGGGGGCAGCAGGGTGGGTGTGCTGGTGCTGGCCGGTTCGAGCGGCCGCATCGAAACCGACCGCTGCCGCCTGCTCGCGCGCACCGGAATGACTGCGCTGTCGATCCGATGGTTCGGCGGCGAAGGCCAACCCGCGGGAATCTGCGAGATTCCGCTGGAGACCTTCAGCACCGCGATCGATCTGCTGCGGGCCGGGGGAGCGGAGCGGATCGGTGTGCTGGGGGTGTCCAAGGGCGCCGAAGCCGCCCTGCTCCTCGCCGTCCGCGATCCACGTGTCGATGCGGTGGTCGCGTTGTCGCCCACCTCCGTCGCCTGGGCGAACGTCGGTCCCGGTTCCGACGGGAAGACCTACCCCTACCGCTCGTCGTGGACGTGGAGGCAGGAGCCCGTCCCGTTCGTCCCCTACGACGACAGTGGGGTTCCCGCGGAAGCGGAAGGGGAGCCCACTGCCTGCCGAACGCTCTACGAGCGCAGCAGGCAGACCTTTGACGAGGCGGCGAGGCAGGCCGTGATCCCGATCGAGCAGTCCGCTGCCGAGATTCTGCTCGTGGCGGGCGGTGACGATGAAATGTGGCCGTCGTTGCTGTTCGCGCAGGAGTTGGCGGCACGCCGTGCTTCGGTGGGCCGCACTGCCAAGGTCATCAGCACGGCCGACGCCGGGCATCGCCCGCGGTTGCCGGGGGAGGGGCCGGCCGCTTCGTCCCACCGGTTCCGCTACGGCGGTACCGCCGAGGCCGACGCCGACCTCGGTGCACAGGCATGGCCTGACATCGTGAGCGTGCTCGCGGGACCTGTGGCCCTGGGGAGCTGATCAGGCCGGCTTGGTGTCAGACGACGTCTTGGTGGCGGCGAACAAGGGCCGGACCCCGAGCGGTCAGGTGGTGCGCGCGGCACCGGACGGCCGGGCTCGGGACGGATCCCCGCCGAGGGCGCGCCCCGCACCGCTCGTAGGATGGGGCGCGCTGACGCGTGCACGGGTAGGGAGGCTGTTGGTGCTGGCTGCCGTTGCCGACTCGCCCGGCCGACTGGCCGACGTCCTGACGATCCGCGACGTGGACGGGCCGGCGGCCCCCGCCGCGGGCGAGGTCGTGGTGCGTATGCTCGCGGCGACGGTCAACCCCTCCGACGAGGTCAGCGTCTCGGGTGCGTACGGGTCGCGGACGTCGTTCCCGATGGTCCCCGGGTTCGAGGGCGTCGGGGTGGTCGAGGCGGTCGGGCCGGGGGTGCCCGGCAGGGCGCTGGGGCGGCGGGTGCTGCCGCTCGGGTCGGCGGGGAACTGGCAGCGGTACAAGCGGCTCGGGCACTCCTGGTGCGTTCCGGTGCCGGACGACGTTTCCGACGACGTCGCCTGCTTCGCCTACATCAACCCCCTCACCGCCACGCTGATGGTCGACCGGTTCTGCGGGCCGGGCGTGCGCGAGGTCGTGGTCACGGCGGCCGGGTCGGCCATCGGCCGGCACCTCGCGGAACTCCTGACCGCACGCGGGATCACCCCGGTGGGGATCGTGCGGGGCACGTCGGGGCGCGGCGTGGCCGATGCGTCCCGGTGGCGGGCCGTGATCGCGACGAACGAGCCCGGTTGGCGCGAGCGGCTGCGGGCGGCGGTCGGTCCGCGGGGCGCCGACGTCACCTTCGACTGCGTCGGTGGGGCCGTGGGCGGCGACGCGTTCGCGCTGACGGCCGGCGACGGCGCGTTCGTCCACTACGGCCTGTTGTCGGGGACACCGCTCCCGGCGGCGTGCTTCGCCGGTGGCGGCGGTGCCCGGGTGGAGCTGTTCCGCCTGCGCGACACCGTCCAGAAGGACGGCGGGCGGCATCTGCCCGCACTGTTCACGCCGGTCTTCGACAACCTGCGCCGCGGTCGCCTGCACACCGCGGTGGGGCCACGCATCGGACTCGGCGAACTCGCCGACCACCTCAAGGGCCCGACGACCGGCCGCCGGCCCGGGAAGATCCTCATCGATCCGCAGCGGTGACGGCCGCACTTGTCCGTGCTCGCACGGGTGTGAGCTCTGGTCAGGAGCCCCCACACGGAGCCAGGCGGCTCCCCGTACGGGGACGGTCCCGTCCTCGGGGGAGCAGCCCCACCTATGCCTTGCGGGCGAGCAGTTGTACCTCCTGGAACTGCCGTCGGTCGGTGGGCTGGGGTTCGCGGACCATCCGGGCCACCTCGGCGAGCCCGGACGCGCGCAGCAGCGCGGCGAGGTGGTCCGGCGCCCACCGATAGGCCGGCGCGACGGCGTGATCGAACTCCTGCGTCGGGTGCGACGCGTCGTCGGTGGCCGAGAAGCCGATCAGGAGGTGGCCGCCGGGCGCCAGTACGCGACCGAACTCCGCCACGATGGCGGGGAGTTCCGGCGGCGGGGTGTGGATGACGGACCAGCGGGAGAGGATGCCGGCCAGTTCGCCGTCGGCGACGTTCAGCGCGGTCATCGAGCCCACGTCGAAGCGCAGCTCCGGATGGGCGTCGCGGGCCAGTTCGATCATGGTGGGCGAGGCGTCGATGCCGAAGACCGCCATCCCCAACTCCGCGAGATGGGCCGTGACGTGGCCGGGCCCGCACCCCAGATCCGCGACCTTCCCGTCGCCGCTCGCGCCGACGACCTCGGCGAAGGCACCCAGGATCGCGCGGTCCAGGGGCCTGTCCCGCAGCTCGTCGCGGAACAGCTGCGCATAGGTGGGGGCGGCGGCGTCGTAGGCATCGCGGGTGGCGCTCAGGGCATCGTGTTCGACCATGCCCGCGACGATAGTTCCTGACGCCGGGACGAGCGGAGAGAATTCACGCCCTCCGCTCACGCCGCCCGCCGGCCCTCAGTCTCACGTGACGAGGGGCTCGGTCCGCTCGTCGCGGGTGAAGAAGTCGATCAGCTCCTGGGGCGTGGGGTGGTGGGGGGCTTTGGCGGCGGCCGCGGTGCTGCGGGGGAACAGCGCTCGCTCGTACGCGGTGAGGGCGGCCTCGACGTCGTCGGGGTGGGCGGCGAGGGCCTGGCCGAGTTCGGCGCCGTCCTGCATGGCGAGGTTGGCGCCTTCGCCGTCGGGCGGCGAGAGGTGGGCCGCGTCGCCGAGCAGGGTCACCCCGGGCACCCGGTCCCAGCGGTGCCCGATCGGCAGGGAGTGGAGGGGGCGCGGGACCGGTGCGTGCTCGCCGGCGGTGATCAGGGCGGTGAGTTCCGGTGCCCAGCCGTCGTACTCCGCCGCGATCCGGGCGGCGGCCGCGGCGGCATCGGTGAAGTCGACGGTGGCGAACCAGTCCTGCGGCTTGGCGACGGTGACGTGGGCGTGGAGGGTCCCGCCCTTCTCCCGGTGCGCCACGAACCACTTCCCCGGCTCGTCCGGGTCGAAGGCGACGAGCGTCCCGTCGCCGACCGCCTTCGTGGTGGCCGGGTGTCGGGTGCCGGCGTCGGGCAACTGCGTCTCGACGAACGACCGGCCGACGTAGGCGGGGGTGGCGTCGGAGAGCAGTGGTCGGACGCGTGACCACGCGCCGTCCGCGCCGACCAGCAGGCCCGTGACCACGGTGCCGCCGTCGGCGAAGACCACCTCGTGGCGGCCGTCGGCGAGGGTGCGGACGCCGGTGGCCTTGTGGTCCCAACGGACGGTGCCGGCGGGGAGCGCGTCGAGCAGCAGTTGCCGCAGCTCACCGCGCTGCACCTCGGGGCTGGTGCCCGTGCCGTCGTCGGCCTTGTCGAACAGGACGGTCCCGTTGCGGTCGACGAGCCGTATCGCTTGGCGGCCCTCCAGGACGATGCTGTGGAACTCGTTCGTCAACCCGGCTGCCTTGAGGGCGAGTTGGCCGTTGCGTGCGTGGATGTCGAGCATCCCGCCCTGCGGACGCGCCGTCGCGGAGGGCTCCGCCTCGTAGACCGCGACCGGGACGCCGTGGACGTGCAGGACGCGGGCCAGTACGAGGCCGCCGAGGCCGGCGCCGATGATCGTGACAGGAGTGTGCACGGGTCTCCCTGGGTGTCGCGCACCTGCCGGGGGCCCCGGCAGGTGCCTTGCGGAACTGCGGTGTGGTGGGTCGTCCGCCGGCGCGCCAGGCGGCTCAGACGACGATGATGCGGCGCCCGCGCGTGTGGCCGGCCTGGCTGTCGCGGTGCGCCGACGCGGCCTCGGCGAGCGGGTACGTCGTGTCGACGGGGAGGTGGAGCTTCCCTCGCGAGATGAGGTCGACGGCCGTGGCGAGGGCGTCGGGCACGCTGCCGGCCACGCCGGAGAAGCGGACGCCGAACTTCGGCGCGCCGAGGTCGGCGATGGAGACGACCCGGTCCGGATCGCCGGTCAGTTGGACGAGTTCGCGCAGGACGCCGGAGCCGGCCAGGTCGAGGGCCGCGTCGACGTGACCGAGTTGGCGCACCCGCTCCATCCAGCCCTCGCCGTAGGTGGTGGCGAGGGCGCCCAGGCTGCGCAGGTAGTCCTGGTTCGCGCCGGCGGCCGTGCCGATCGTGGTGATGCCGCGGTCGCGGGCGATCTGCAGCACCGTCGAGCCGACTCCGCCGGACGCGCCGCTGACCAGCAGCGTCTGCCCGGGTCGCACGCCGACCTCGCGGATGATGCGCAGCGCGGTCTCCACCACGGAGGGGTACCCGGCCGCCTCCTCGAACGACAGCCCCGCGGGCATCCGGGCCCAGGCCGACAGCACGGCGAACTCGGCGTAGGTGTCGGAACCCTCGCCGAACACGTGGTCGCCGACCCGGACGTCCTCGACGCCCGCACCGACCTCGTCCACCACCCCGGACGCGTCCTGCCCGACTCCGGCGGGCCACGCGAGCGGACGGGCCGTCAGTTTCTGGCCTTCGCGCAGGCGCCAGTCGATGGCGTTCACGCCCGCTGCCCGCACGGCGATGCGCACCTGGCCGGGGCCCGCATGGGGCTCCTCGGCGGCTGTGAGTTGCAGGACGTCCGGACCGCCGAACTCGGCGTAGCTGACTCTCTTCATGCCGACGACCGTAACACTAACGGTTATGTTTTCGAAACGGTTATTGCTTTGTATTTGGTAGCGTGAGGGCATGACCGTGCCGCCCGGACGCCGCGAACGCAAGAAGGCCGCGACCCGCCAGAAGATCGCCGACACCGCCCTGCGGCTCTTCCTGGAACGCGGCTACGACGCGGTGGGCATCCGCGACGTGGCCGCCGAGGCCGACGTCGCCGTGACCACGCTCTTCTCCCACTTCGCCTCGAAAGAGGCCCTGGTCTTCGAGCAGGACACGGACTTCGAGCAACGCCTCACCCAGGCAGTCACCGCCCGCGCGCCGCACGAGCCGCTCCTGCCTGCGCTGCGCGGCGAGATCCAGGCCCTCGTACGGCACTGCACGGCGGACGGCGCCGCCCCCATCTGGCGCATGATCGAGGCGTCACCCGCCCTGCGGGAGTACGAGGAGCTGATGAGGCTGCGCCACGCCGAGTCGCTGGCCACGGCCATCGCCGCCGATCCCGACCTCTCGCTGACCCCGACCGCCTGCCGGACGATCGCGAGGTTCGTGATCGACGCCTATTCGCTGGCCCGTGAGGCGGCCGACCCGGACGCCGCGGTGGACGAGATCTTCCGGATGATCGAGGCGGCCTGGGACGTCGCCTGCGCTCCCTGAGGCACGCGAGGGACCGTTCCACCAGGCAGGTGGGCCAGGGGTGGCCAGGCGGGGGAGCGGGCTTCAGCGCGCACCGCGGGGCGGTCACGCCTGCGGGGTGATGGTGTGTTCGGTCCAGATGGTCTTGCCGTGGGCGGTGTACCGGGTGCCCCAGTGCGCGGCGAGTTGGGCGACGAGGAAGAGGCCGCGGCCCCCCTCGTCGTTCGCGGTGGCCCGGCGCACGTGGGGTGCGGTGCTGCTCGCGTCGGAGACCTCGCAGGTCAGGTCGCGGTCGTAGAGCAAACGCACGGTGATGGGCGGGGCGCCGTAGCGGACGGCGTTGGTGATCAGCTCACTGAGGATCAACTCGGCGGTGAACGCGGCGTCCCCGAGGTCCCACTGCGTCATCCAGCGCACGCAGGCGGCCCGGACGGGCGCCACGGCGGCAGGGTCGGGGGCGACGTCCCACTGCGCGATGCGGTCGGGCGCGAGGCACCTCGTGGTGGCCACCATCAGGGCGATGTCGTCCTGCGGGTGCTCGGGCAGCAGCGCTTCGCAGACGTCCGCGCAGGTCTGCTCGCTGGTGCGGCCCGGCCGGGCCAGCGCCTGCTGCAGCCGGTCCAGACCGTCGTTGACGTCGAGGTTGCGGCGCTCCACCAGGCCGTCGGTGTAGAGGACCAGCTTGCTGCCCGGTCGCAGCGTGCGGGTGTGGGTTTCGAAGGGTGCGGTGCCCCATCCCAGGGGGAGGTTGGCCGGCACGTCCAGGATCTCCACGGTGTCGTCGGGATGGACCAGGACGGGCGGCACGTGCCCGGCCCGGGCCACTTCGCACGTGCCCGTGCTGGAGTCGTAGACGGCGTACAGCAACGTGGCGCCGGTGACGGGCTCCGCCTCGGCACCCGGGGCGGGGTCCTGGTCGATGCGGACGACGAGTTCGTCCAGGTGCGCCAGCAACTCCTCGGGCGACTGGTCCAGGGCGCTGAAGTTGTGGATCGCGGTGCGTAGCCGGCCCATGGTGGCGGTCGCGTGCAGGCCGTGTCCGACGACGTCGCCGACCACGAGGGCGACGCGGGCGCCCGGCAGGGGGATGACGTCGAACCAGTCACCGCCCACGCCGGCCTGAGCGGGCAGGTAGCGGTAGGCGGCCTCGACGGCGTTCTGCGCCGGCAGTCGGCCGGGCAGCAGGCTGCGCTGCAGCGCTACGGCCAGTGCGTGCTCGCGCGTGTAGCGGCGGGCGTTGTCGACGCACACCGCGGCCCGGGCGACCAGTTCCTCGGCCGGGTCCACGTCCTCGCCGCTGAACGGCTGCGGTCCGCGCCGCCAGAAGTTCGCCGTGCCCAACACCGTGCCCCGCGCCCGCAGCGGAACGGAGATCATGGAGTGGAACCCGGCCCGCAGGGCGCGCTCCGCGAACTCCGGAGCGCCGAGTCGCCAGTCCGTCGAGGCGGCCAGGTCCGGCACGAGGATCGCCCGGTGGTACGCCAACCCGCGTCCCTGGGGAGTCGCCGGATCCACCGTCACCCGCCCTCCGACCTCGTGCAGGGCCTGGCCCGGGGCGACCCCGGCGACGGCCACCCGGCGCATCGTCGTCGGGGTGCCCGGGGCCGGCTCCTCGCCGCTGACGACCGCGTCGAGCAGATCCACGGTCACCACGTCGGCGAACCGGCCGACCGCCACCTGGGCCAGTTCCTCGGCCGTGCGCACCACGTCCAGCGTCGTACCGATACGCACGGCGGCGTCGTAGATCAGCTCCAACCGCTGCGCCGCCGTCGCGGCCCGGCCGGCGAGGGCCTGCAACTCCGTGGTGTCGCGCAACGTCGTCACACTGCCCGCGGGGCCGTCTCGGCCGCCGGTGGGGCGATGGTTGATCGCCACGAGGCGGTCGCCGGCCATGTGCACCTCGTCCGTGGCCACCCGGTCCGAGGACAGCAGCTCTTTGGTGGACTGCGGGAGGCGCAGTTCGTCGAGGTGACGGCCCTCGACGTCGTCGGGCAGGGCCAACAGGCGTCGCGCCTCGTCGTTGGCCAGCGTCAGCCGCCGCTCGCCGTCGAAGACGAGCACGCCCTCGCGCACGGAATGCAGGACCGCGTCGTGGTGCTCGTACATGCGGGTCACCTCGCGCGGACCCAGACCGCGTGTCTGCAGGCTCAACCGTCTGCTCACCCAGACCCCGCCCACCGTCGCCAGGGCCAGCGCGCCGACGGCCCCCGCAGCCATGATCGGCAGGACCCGGTCCAGAGCGGCCGAGAGCGTCGTGACCTGCACCCCGGTGGTGACGATCCCCACCACCTTCCCCGACCGGTCCTGCACGGGCACCACCGCCCGCACCGCGTCCGAGGGGGCGCCCTTGAAGCGTTCGGTGTACGACTGGCCGGCCAGTGCGCGACGGAAGTCCCCGGAGGCCCGCTGGCCGATCAGGCTCGGCCTGGGATCGGTGTAGCGGATTCCGTCGGTACCGAGCACGGTGACGAAGTCGACGCCGCAGGCCGGTCCGATGCGCTGGGTCACGGGTTGCAGGACGGCGGTCGGGTCGGCCGTCCGCAGCGCTGCCGCCGTGTCGGCGGAGCCCGCGACGGCCACGGCGCACGCGAGCGACCTCCCGCGGGCGGCCTCCACCCCGGCGGTGCGCGTCTGCCACACCAGAACCACCGTGGCGGACACCACCAGCAGCACGACGATCAGCCATTGCAGGAGGAACACCTGGCCGGCGACGCTGCGCGCGCTCACCGGACGCCAGCGCGAACGCGGCCCCCGTCCGGACCTGCCCCCCACTGTCATCGTGGACCGTCCATCTCGACTCACCGCGTCGATCTATCCATGGCACACGTCACTTCCACCTGCTCCTCACCCTGACCAACGGCCTGCGGTCACGCACGCTGAGCGCGGCCATCGGCCGGTTCCCGCCTGCGAACCCGCCGCGCGAGCCCGTCGACAGCCTGGGAGACGGGCGCCGGGCCGACCGCCGCCGGGTGACGCACGCGGCAGTGCCGCCGGTGCCGAGGGCGAACGCCCCCACTAAGATCTCGGTCATCATCGGTGGGACCCCGGTCCGGACCGTCGCCCCAACGGCCTCGTCAGGCACCTCGCGAGGTGCCTGTGGGGCCGGTCCGCGGGCGGCGTGGTGGGCGAGTCCCGTGCGATGAGCGGCCGTTCGGGGGCCGAGGACGGGCCTGAGCACCGTCCTCGTGGACGAGGGGGAAGCGTGACGACACCACGGAACAGGCGCGGACGCAGCGGCACCGCCATGCGGAGGGCTCGTCTCGCGAGATCGAGGGAGCTGCCCGCCGCACCGCAAGGCACGGCGGAACGTGACGGCACGTCCCTCCGGGACAGGAAACTGTGGATCGGCGCCTTCGTGACGGTCGTGACCGGACTGGCGGCCCTCCTCGTCCAGGGCGGCTGGGACTGGCTGCGAGAGGAAATGTCGGACCCGCCGGAGCTGACGGCCTACGCCGCCGACGTGAACGGGTGCACCCCGAAGTACTTCAACGCCCGCTTGGACGAGTTGCGCGCGCATCCGGAAACGGTCGATCGCAGTGGCGTATGGATTCCGACCGCGGATCTCTGGCCTTCGGTCAACGTCACCGTGCAGGCCAAAACGAGCCAGGCGATCGTCCTCACGGGCGCGAAGGTCTCCGTGCTGTCCGCCCGTCCGCTCCCCGCGCGCGGGTCGGTCGTCGATGCCGAGTGCGGTGGCGGGATGGACGAGCGGGCCTTCGACGTCGACTTGAGGACCGACCCGGTGTCCGTGCGGCCGAGCGTGGTGCGCACCGGTCAGGGAGCGGTCATCAAGGGCCGGGCATTCCCGTTCAAGGTGTCGTCCGGCGATCCGGAGCAGTTCGTCTTCAACGTGAAGAACGTCGCACGGGACGTGCGATTCGCGATCACCTTCTCCTGGGTCTCCGACGGCCAACCGGGAAGCACCCGGCTCGACAACGGCGGCCGGGGCTTCCACGTGATGGGCCTGCCGAAGAACCTGCCGCGCTACGGCCGAGTCGACGTCTTCAAGGGCAAGTGACCGCCGAGGAACTCCTCACCCAACGCTCCGTGACCCCGGCGAGGCCACAAAGCGTTGGGGAGTGTCCCATGGGTGCGGCGCCCGTACCTTGCCCGTGGTCAGTTCCGGAAGCCAGAGGCGCCGGGGACACCTGAAGAGGAGGGGCGGTAGTGCATGGCGAGGCCGGCGTGCTGGTCCGGACGGGCGGCCCGGTGCGCGTCGGGGTGATCGAGACGGGCACGGCGTCCGCGCAGCACAAAGGCCGTGATCCTGGCTAAGAGGCTGGGGCGAGCAGTCATCGTGTTACCTCCAATGGTCGTATGCCGAGGGTACCGAGCGCCGGTCGATCCCGGGGAACTGATTCCGGTGGCGTCGGCCACGACGGGCGAGGCGGGCTTCCTGTGCGTTCCCGACGACTCCTCATCGCCCTGGCGCGTCCTGGTCCAGGATTTCGACGGTCCGGCCTGGACGCGCCACGAGATGACGTTCGGGGAGAGAGGCCGCGATCCGGCGGTGGTTCCGTTGGCGCGCCCCGTGAGCGGCCACGGCTGTCAGTGCCGACCTTTACGCTGCGGGCGATCCACGACCAGCCGACCGGAAGACATGATGACCCGCACCCCCAGACCGGCGACCGAAGCGATACTCGCCGCGCTTCCCGAACTCGCTGGGCACGCCCGCGCCGCCGCCATCCTCCATCCCGAGCGGGCGGAGCCGGACTGCCGGAGCAGTTCCCTCGGCGGGCCACTGCTGTGGCCGAGTGACGAGCCGTGGCCCGAGTGCTCCGTGCCCGACGAGAACGGCCCCGCCGACGCCCCGGCCACGGCCATGGTGCCGGTCGCGCAGATCTTCCGCGGCGATGTGCCGGGGCCCTGGTGGCCCGACGGCGTCGACCTCCTGCAGATCCTCTGGTGTCCCAACGAACACTGGGATCCGCCGGCCCAACAGGCCGACGTCAGCCCGGTGGTCGAGTTGCGCTGGCGTCGGGCCGGTGACGTGGTCAGCCAGTTGACGACGCCGCCAGCGCCGTCGCGGTACGAGGACGGCTATCTGCCGCGGGCGTGCGCCGTCACCGTTGAGCCGGTGACCGATTTTCCGTTCCGTGAGGAGTTGCCGGCGGAACTCCGTCCGCGGCTTCAGGAACTGGTCAGCGCGACCGGCGACGGCGGTGACGTCATCACCCGCCTCGCCGGTTGGAAACTCGGCGGCTGGCCCACCTGGCACCTGACGCACCCCACGGCCTTTGCCTGCGATGACTGCGGCACGACCATGACGCTCCTGTTCACCGTGGCCAGCGACAACGAGACGGAGGTCGTCGTCGGCAGGTCGGGGGACTTGCGCCTCTTCACCTGCCCCGCGGACCACCGGCACCCGTTCCAGGTGGACCTGCACTGAACCCCGGAGCGGCTGCGCCAGGCGATCGATACCCACCTGTGGGTGGTGCAGCCGCTCCCGGTGAGATCGATGCGCCACAAAACGCTGGGGAGCCGCGCTCAACGTCCCCTTGACGATCGACCAACGCGAGCGTTGACGCATGCGAGGCATGAGGCTGAGGAGCCTTCGGCGTGCCTTTCCCCGGATGTCCTCAGCGTGAGTTGGCGCTCAGCCACTGGTGGAGGGCGAGTGCGGTGGTACGGGCGTGTCCCTCCAGCATGGTGAAGTGGTCTCCGGGCACGGTGATCTCGGCGTGCGGCAGGCTCCAGTCCGGGGCGGGTTCGGCGCCGGGCAGGAGGTCGCGGGCCCTTACGTACAGGGTGGGGCAGGCGAGCGGCGTGGGTTTCCAGTCACTGAAGAGGTCGAAGTAACCGGCCATGGCGGTGAGCCGGTCGGGGCTGGCCGAGGCGAATTCCGCCGCCCGGCGCAGCATGTCCGACGTCATCGTGGAGAGCGCCTCGCCCTGGTCGCCGTGGCCGGGGGGATGGGTGTCCAGCAGGACGACGGCCGTAGGGGCGGCGCCCTCGGACTCCAGCCGCTCGGCGACGGCATGGGCCACCCAGCCGCCGGCCGATCGCCCCACCAGTACGAGGGGGCCTTCGGCCGCAGCTGCGCGGACGGCGATGACCTGGGCGGTGACGAGAGCGTCCAGTGAGGCGGGCAGCGCCTCCTGGGGCTCGAACCCCGGGTGCCGCACCGCGGAAACCGGCCGCAGTCCGCGCAGCCCCGCGCCGAGGCGTGCGTACTCCTGCGGGCCGGACACCGCGCTGAGCGCGGGGGAGCAGACCAGCCCGGCCCCCGTGCCGCCCACCGCGAGCACGACGGGTTCGTGCGTCGCCCCGGGAGCCCCGGCCCGGTCGAAGACCGGGCGCAGACGGGCGGCGACGGTGAGGAGCACCATGCCGTCCCAACTCCGTTCCCGGGCACATGCGGTGCGGAAGAGCGCGCCCAGGTAGTCCGGAGCGTCTGCGGCGTGTGATGCGTCGGGTCCTGGCACTGGGGCGACCGGTGGAGCGTCCGTCTCCGGAGCGTTCTTCGGGCCGCCCTTCGGACTGCGCTCCGGACCGCTCCGCGGCTCGTCGTTCGCCGGTCGGCCCGGCGCGCCCGCGGATGGTGTCGCGGTGGTGCACCGCCGCGTCAGCTCGGTGGCGAGCGCGCGCGGCGTCGGGAAGTCGAAGAGGAGTGTGGCCGGCAGCGCCAGACCCGTCCACGCCGCGAGCCCGTTGCGCAGTTCGACCGCGGCCAGGGAGTCCAGGCCCAGGTCCGCGAGCAGGGCGTCCTCGTCGATCTCGCTCGCGTCCTCCGCATGGCCCAGGACGCGGGCCGCCAGGGTCCGGACCGTGGTGAGCAGCCCCGCGCCCCGCTCGCCGGGGGAAGCGGCCGCGAGTGTCCGGCCGCGCCGCTCCCCGCCCCCGTCGGCCGCGGGGGTGCGGAGTCGGTTCGCCGGCGGTTCGTCGGTGGGCAGGGCGGCCGGGGCGAGACGGGCCGCCACCACCACGGGTTCGTCACCGGCGATGGCGGCGTCGAACAGGGCCAGGCCCTCTTCCGGTCCGAGCGGGGCGAAGCCGGAACGGGCCATCCGCTGCCGGTCCGCGTCGCCGAGGTGCGCCATCATGCCGGCGTCCTGGTGCCAGGGGCCCCAGGCGATCGACGTGCCGGGCAGTCCGAGCCGACCGCGGTGGCGGGCCAAGGCGTCCAGTACGCAGTTGGCCGCGGCGTAGTTCGCCTGGCCGGCGGAGCCGAAGACGCCCGCCACCGAGGAGAACAGCGCGAACACGGCCACGTCGTGACCGCTGGTCAGTTCGTGCAGCGCCAGGGCGGCGTCCGCCTTGGGGCGCAGCACCCGCCGCAGGCGGTCGGGGGTGAGCGCGGTGACGACGCCGTCGTCCAGCACCCCCGCGGTGTGCACGACACCGGTCAGCGGGTGGGCCGCCGGTACCGCGTCGAGCAGGGCGGCGAGCGCGGTCCGGTCCGCGACGTCACAGGCGTGCACGGTCACCTGGGCGCCCGCCTCGCGCAGCTCCGCGACGAGTTCCCGGGCCCCGGGAGCGTCCGGCCCGCGGCGGCCGGCGAGCCGCAGATGGCGGACGCCGTGGGCGGTGACCAGGTGCCGCGCCACCACCATGCCCAGGGAACCGGTGCCGCCGGTGACCAGGACCGTGCCCTGCGGGTCGAGCGGCCGTCGCTTGCGCGGTTGCGGTGCGGCCTCGGGCAGCGGCACGAGCTTCGGCACGTACGCCGTCCCCCGGCGTACGGCCGCCTCCGGTACCGAGGCGGCCAGCAGGGCGGGCACCGCACCCCAGGAGTCGGAGTGTTCGTCCACGTCGATCAGGGCGAAGCGGCCCGGGTTCTCGCGCAGGGCCGAGCGGACCAGCCCCCACACCGGTGCGTGGGACGGGACGGACGGCGGCTCGCCGAGGCGGCCGGCATCCCCGCGACCGGCCGACACGTCAGCGGGGAATCCGTCGTCGGCAGCAGCAACGGCACCGGACGTCACGAGGACGAGCCGGGAGCGGGGCGAGCGCGCTTCGGCGAGCCACTCCTGCACCAGCCCCAGTGCCCAGTCCGCCGCCCGCAGCACCCCGGCGGCCTGGTCCTGCGCGTCGCCGGTCGCGTCGGGCGGTGGGCACGGCGCCACGACGACGTCCGCGGACGCGTCGCACGCCGCCGGGCCGCGGTACACCGGGACGTCGGAACCCGGGGGAGCGAGGGCGTCCACCAGCGGTGTGCCGGCCGTGCCCAGAACCCCCCAGCGGGGGATCGCCGAGGGCGCGGGCGGCTCGGTCAGCGGCACCCAGTCCGTCCGGTGGAGCACACCGGTGGCCGCCCGGCGGCGAGCGCCGGTGACCGCGTCCGCCGCCGTCGAGGCGGTACCCGGCAGGGGCCGGAGCGTCAGCGAACGGACCGTCGCCACCGGTGCGCCCGTCTCGTCGGTCAGCTCCACCCCGGTCCGCCCGTCGGGCCCGGGGGTCACCCGTACCCGCAAGCGCCGTACGCCACTGGTGTACACGTGCACGTCGCCGAAGGCGAACGGCAGGGACAGCCCGCCGGCCGTCGGATCGGCCGCCCCGGAACCGTTCGTGACGAGCCCGTCCAGGGCCAGGGCGTGCAGCGCCGCGTCGAGCAGCGCGGGATGCAGGAGGAACTCCGGTCCGTCCGGCGCCGGGCGCGGCGCTCGGGCCGCTTCGGGCAGTGCGACGTCGGCGTACAGCTCCTCGCCGTGCCGCCAGGCCCCGCGCAAGCCGCGGAAGGCGGGACCGTACCGCAGCCCGTCGGCGGCCAGTTGCGCGTACGGACCGCCCTCCGGAGCGTCGGCGGGCAGGGGCACCGCCGCCTCCGGCGGCCAGGGTGCGTGCGGCCGGGGCACGTCGCAGGCCGCTTCCTCGTCCGTGGGCGGCGGCGCCGGCGCAACAGTGCCGACGGCGTTCCGGAGCCAGGGCTCCTCGCCCGCCGCGGTGTGCGGCCGGGAGTGGAAGAACACGGCCCGCCGCCCCGCGTCGTCCGCCCCCGCCACCTTCACCTGCAAGGCGACGGCGCCTTCCGGGGGCAGGGGCAGCGGTGCGGTCAGGACGAGTTCGTCCAGTACCGGGGCGCCCACCAACTCACCGGCGCACAGGGCCATTTCGAGGAAGGCGGTCGCCGGCAGCAGGATCTCGCCGGCCACCACGTGGTCGGCGAGCCACGGCTGCTCGGGCACCGAGAGCAGCCCGCTCAACAGCAGCCCGCCGTCGTCGGCCGTACGGGTGCACGACCCCAGGAACGGATGGGCGGGCTCGGCCGGCGGGGACGCGGGCGGTTGCCCCGGGGCGGCGTCCAGCCAGTACCGGCGGCGCCGGAAGGCGTACGTGGGCAGGGCGACCCGCCGCCCGCCGCGGCCGGCGAAGACGGCCCGCCAGTCGACGGGCACGCCGTGGGCGTGCAGCGCGGCCAGCGCGTCGAGCAGGGCGTCGGGCTCGGGCCGCGTCCCGCGCAGGGTCGGCAGGACCAGCGGCGCCGGGCCCCGTTCGCCGCCTGCCCCGTCCCCGTCCCGGTCCCGGTCGGCGCCCGGGTCGGCCGGGGGCGGGCCGGACGCGGCGAGGCAGTCCCGTACCAGGCCGGTGAGCACGCCGTCCGGCCCCAACTCGACGTAGTGCGCGGCGCCACGCCGGGCCAGGTGCGCCACCGTGTCGGCGAAACGGACCGGGCGGCGGACGTGGTCCACCCAGAACTCCGGGGTGCACAGCTCCGCTTCGGTGGCCGCCCGGCCCGCGACGGCGGTGAGCAACGGCAGCCGGGGCGCGGCGAAGGACAGTCGCCGAACCACGTCCGCGAAGTCGGCCAGCACGGGTTCCATCCGGGCGGAGTGGAAGGCGTGGCCGACCCGCAGCGGTGTCACCGATCGGCCGCACTGCCGGAAGTACGCGGCGGTCTCCCGCACCGCGGCCTCGTCGCCGGAGACGACCACCGAGGCGGGCCCGTTGACCGCGGCGATCTCCACCGCACCCCCCGTTCCGGCGAGATGCGCGGCCACCTCGTCCGCACCGGCGGCCACCGCCGCCATCGCGCCGCCCGTAGGCAGCGCACCCATCAGCCGGCCCCGGGCCGCCACGAGCGTGCACGCGTCCGCCAGGGACAACACGCCGGCGACATGCGCCGCCGTCACCTCGCCCACCGAGTGCCCGGCCACCGCACCCGGGCGCACCCCCCAGGACTCGAACTGCCGGAACAGGGCCGTCTCCAGGGCGAAGAGCGCCGGCTGCGCGAACCGGGTCGTCGCCAGCAGCCCGCCCGCCTCCGTACCGGGCCCGGCGAACATGACCTCCCGCAGGGGCACCGGCAGCAGCGGGTCCAGCAGGGCCGCGCACTCGTCCAGCGAACGGGCGAAGACCGGATGCAACTCCCGCGCCGCGTACAGCCCACGGCCCATGCCGGCGCGCTGACTGCCCTGACCGGTGAACAGCACGGCCGACGGGCCGTGGTGACGGGACGTCCCCGTGTGCACTCCGGGTCGGCGGTCGTCGTCCCCCTCCGCCACGGCCCTCAGCGCGCCGAGCAGTTCGGCACGGTCGCGGGCCACCACCACGGCCCGGTGCTCGAAGGCCGCACGCGTGGTGGCGAGCGAGTGCCCGAGGTCCACCAGGGGCGCATCGGGGGCGGCGACCACGTGGTCGTGCAGCCGCCGCGCCTGGGCCCGCAGTCCCGGCACGCTCCTGGCCGACACCGAGAAGGCCACCGCGGCCCGCCCGGGACGCGGCGCACCCACCGGCACCGCCCCGGGCTCGACCCGGCCGCCCGCCCCGTCGTCCACCGCGCCGGGCGGTGCGGCCTCCCCGTCAGCCGGCGGCTCTTCGAGCACCACATGGGCGTTGGTGCCGCTGATACCGAAGGAGGACACGCCCACCCGGCGCCGGCGGTCCGTCGCGGGCCACTCCACCGCCCGCGTCAGCAGCGCGATCCGCCCCGGCGACCAGTCGACGCGGGGGGTCGGCTCGTCGGCGTGCAGCGTCCGCGGCAGCACGCCGTGCCGCATCGCCTGCACCATCTTGATCACGCCGGCCACTCCGGCGGCGGCCTGGGTGTGACCGATGTTGGACTTCACCGAGCCCAGTCGGAGGGGGCGTTGCCGCTCCTGGCGCCCGTATGTCGCGAAGAACGCCTCCGCCTCGATGACGTCCCCGAGCCGGGTTCCGGTGCCGTGCGCCTCCACCGCGTCGACGTCCCCGGGCGCCAGCCCCGCGTCCGCGAGCGCCTGCCGGATCACCCGCTGCTGCGCCGGTCCGTGCGGTGCGGTCAGCCCGTTGCTCGCCCCGTCCTGGTTCACCGCCGAGCCGCGCACCACGGCCAGCACCGGAAGACCGGCGCGGCGCGCCTCGGACAACCGGCTCAGCAGCAGCATCCCGGCGCCCTCGGCCCACCCCGTGCCGTCGGCTGACGCACCGAACGCCTTGCACCGGCCGTCCGGTGCCAACGCCCGCTGGCGACTGAACTCCACGAACGACGAGGGTCCCGACATCACCGTGGCGCCGCCGGCCAACGCGAAGGCGCACTCGCCCCGCCGCAGCGCCTGCGCCGCCAGGTGCAGGGCGACCAGCGAGGAGGAACACGCCGTGTCCACGGTGAGGGCCGGTCCTTCGAGGCCGAAGGCGTAGGCGATGCGCCCCGAGGCGACGCTCCCGGCGTTGCCGAGGCCGAGGTAGCCCTCGACATGCTCCGGCGTCCGCGTCAGGCGGCGGGCGTAGTCGCTGTACATCAGCCCGACGTACACCCCGGTCGCCGAGCCGCGCAGGGCGGCGGGGACGAGCCCCGCGTGCTCGAAGCTCTCCCACGCCACTTCGAGCAGCAGCCGGTGCTGCGGGTCCATGGCCAGCGCCTCGCGGGGCGAGATGCCGAAGAAGCCGGGGTCGAAGCGGTCCACGCCGGAGAGGAAACCGCCCTCGCGCACGTACGTCCGGCCGGGCCGCCCGGGGTCCGGGTCGTACAGCGCCCGGGTGTCCCAACCCCGGTCGGTGGGGAACGGGCCGATGGCGTCCCTCCCGTCGGCCACCAGCCGCCACAGTTCCTCGGGAGACGTCACGTCCCCGGGATACCGGCAGGCCATCCCCACGATCACCACCGGATCGTCGTCCGACCGAACCGCGCTCCGGTCCGCGGGCCGGGCGGCGGCCGGGGCGGCGGCGTGCCTTTCCCCGAGGTGCGCGGCGAGCGCGGCGGCGGTGGGGAAGTCGAAGGCGACGGCCTCGGAGAGCCGCAGTCCGGTCACCGCCGACAACCGCTCCCGCAGCACCGTCGCCGTCAGGGAGTCCATGCCCAGGTCGCGCAGTGCGGTCCCCGGCTCCACCGCCTGGGGCCGACAGCCGAGCACCGCCGCCACCTCGCTCCGCACCAGGGCCAGCAGGTCCTCCGACGGCTTCCCGGCGTCCTCCTCGCCCAGCGCCCGCGTGGGCAGGTCGGCGAGTTCGCGCCGCAGGACCTTCCCGGAGGCGGTACGGGGGATGTCCGCCACCTCGAACAGCTCGACCGGCACCTTGACGGCGGACAGTTCCGCGCGGCAGGCGGCGAGGACGCGCCCCCTGTCCAGCGCGCCGTCGCCGGGCCCGGCGACCAGATAGCCGACTGGCACCTCCCCGAAGAGGGGGTGCGGGCGTCCCGCCGCGGCGGCGTCCGCGACCCCCGGGAGCCGCCGCAGCACCGCCTCCACTTCCGAGGGGTGGACGTTCACCCCGCCCCGGATGATCAGGTCACTCGCCCGGCCGGTGATCACCAGTTCACCGGAGGGATCGATCCTGACGAGGTCCCCCGTGCGGAACCAGCCGTCGCGCAGCACCTCGGCGGTGGCCTCCGGCCTGCCGTGGTAACCGGCCATGATCCCGGGCCCGTTGACCCACAACTCGCCCTCGCCCGCGTCCCGGCCGTCGGGGCCCCCGCCGACCCGGACCCGGGTGCCGGGCAGTACCCGGCCGCACGCCCCGGAGGCCGTCGCCTCGCCCGCCGCCGCCATGGTGACCGGGCCCGCCTCCGTGCTGCCGTAGTGCTCCAGGTAGGGGGCCCGGCAGACCGCCTCGAAGGACGCGCGGAACCCGGGCCCCGCCGCGGCGCCCGCGCTGATGCAGCCCCGCAGCGCGGGGGCGCCGAGTCCGCCGCCGACCCCGCCGGCCTCCTCGTCCCGGACCGCGTCGAGCAGCGCCGCATACGTCGTCGGGACCCCGCCGAGCAAGGTGAACGAGGTGTCTCCGCGGCGCAGTTCGCCGAGCACGCCCGCCACCGAGAACCGGGGCAGCAGTACCGCGCTCGCCCCCACCGCCGTCACCCCGAGGAAGCACACCACCTGGCTCATCGCGTGATGGAGGGGCAACGGCCACAGCACGCGGTCCCGTTCGGACAGGCCCAGGACACCGACGAGACCCGTCGCGACCGGCGACAGGCGGTTGCGCTGGGTGGACAGGACGCCCTTGGGCACGCCGGAGGAGCCCGAGGTGTAGAGCAGCCAGGCCACTTCGTCCAGTCCGAGATCGTCCCGGGCCGGCGTCCGCGGCTCCGTGCCCGCCAACTCCTCGTACCGCAGCGCACCGCCCGCGACCGTGCCGGCACCGCCCGCCGGCTCCGCGAGGCCCTCGCACGCAGGCCCACTCCCCGCCCCGCCCTCGTCGTCGCCTTCGGCCACCACCACGGTCAGCCCGGGCCGCGACGACAGCGTTGGCCGCCGCGTCAGACTGGCGTCGTCGGTGAGGAGCACCCGTGCCCCGCTGTCGTCCAGCAAGCGGGTCAGTTCCTCCGCCGAACTCCCGGGGTCCAGCGGCACGCCCACGCCGCTCGCCCGGGTGACGGCGAGCAGGCCCTCGACCGCCTCGACGCGGTTGCCGAGCAGCACGGCCACCCGGTCACCGCGCGCCACGCCGAGTCCGGCCAGGTGACCGGCCAGCCGTGCGGTCCGCCGCGCCAGCTCCCGGTACGTCACACGCCTGAACGGGTCCTGGAAGCAGACCTTGTCCCCGAGCCGCCGGGCGTGGTCCCCGAGCAGTTCCGGCAGCGGTGTGACGATGTCGGCGTGCGTACCCACGGCTCAACCTCCCTGAGACGAGCTGTTGTTGAGGACGACGGTGTGACCGCCGCGGTTGCCGTCCGAAGGGCGGAGGCGGTCCGGTAGCGGCAACGGCGGCCGGCTCCACGGCGGCACCGGCAGGCCGACGCCGGCTCCGTCCACCGGCCTTCCCCGCGATCGGACTCAGCCGCCGGCCACGTCCCCGTTCCCACCCCGGTGGCCGGGCGGGTCCGCGAGGGCGTCCCGTACGAGTCGGAGGGGGTGGCGCGCGGCGTGGTGCGTGGTGTGGGCGATCTGCTGGCGGCAGGAGACGCCGGTGGCCGCGACGGCGGTGGTCGGGGGCTCGGCGGCGAGCGCCGGGACGAGGCGGTCGCGGGCGATGCGCAGCGACAGGTCGTAGTGCTCGGCCTCGAAGCCGAAGGAGCCGGCCATTCCGCAGCAGCCGGCGTCCAGTTCGGTGACCCGGGCGCCGGGGATGCGGCGCAGCAGGGCCACCGTGGCGGCGGTGCCGACCTCCGCCTTCTGGTGGCAGTGCCCGTGGTAGACGATGCGCCGACCGGCGTAGGGGGTGTCGTGGCGCAGGTGGAGCCGCCCGGCGTCGATCGCCTCGGTGAGCAGTTCCTCGGTCTGCCGGACGCGTGCGGCGACCTGGCGGACCTCCGGGGCTGCACATCAGGCACAGGTCGAGGACCTCGTGCAGGCGGTCGTCCCCGAGCGCGGCCCTGGGGTCGGGCGCGGACAGCGCTTTGACGAGGGCGCCGGCGCGTCCCCGGGTGGCGTGCTGCTCCTCACGGGTCGCGATATAGGACGGGCACATGGTGCCGTGCGCGTCCTTGCGGCACAGTCCGATGTTCATGCACCGGTCGGCGGTGCCGCGCATCCCACCGGTGTCGGCGAAGTCCAGGCGGGTGCGCAGTCCGGGAGCGGGGGCAGGGCGGGGTCGCGCAGGTGGTCGGTCATCGGCCCGGCGTCGACGATCTTGCCGGGGTTGAGTCGGGCGTCGGGGTCGAAGAGGCGTTTCACCGCGCGCATCGCGTCGTAGAGCTCGTCGCCGAACAGCCGGCGGTTGAACTCGCTGCGGGCCAGCCCGTCGCCGTGTTCGCTGGAGTTGGCTCCGCCGTACTCCGCGGCGAGGTCGCGGACCTCCTCGGCGACGGCGCGCAGCGCGGCGACCCGTGCGGGGTCGGTGAGGTCGACGAACGGGCGGATGTGCAGGCAGCCGACCCGGGACGGCCCCGCGCCTCCCGCTCCTCCAGGCGTTCGCCCCGTACGCGCTGCTCGTCGTGGCGTTCGCGCTGGTGTCGGTGGACGGCCCGGTGGCCCGCTTCGTCGCGGCGCGCGGCACCTCGTTCCCCTGGCCGGGACTCGACGTCCGCACCGCCGACGGAACGCTGCCCAAGGCGGCGGTCTACGACCTCAACTGGCTCGGAACGGGCGGCACGGTGCTGCTGGCCGTCGGCGTGCTCACGGTCCTGATCCTGCGGGTCCGGCCCGGCCGCGCGCTGCGCGCCTACGGTGAGGCGTGCGTCCAGATCCGGTGGGCCGCGCCGTCCATCGGCTGCGTCCTGGCCCTGTCCTACGTCATGAACCTCTCCGGCATGGCCGTCTCCCTGGGTGCCTGGCTGGCCGGGACGGGCGGTGCGTTCGCGCTGCTGTCGGGGTTCCTGGGCTGGTTCGGGGTGGCGCTGACCGGGTCGGACACCTCGTCCAACGCCCTGTTCGGCGCGATGCAGGTCGCCGCGGCCCACCGGGTCGGCATGGACGGCCTGTTGGCCGCGGCGACGAACAGCACCGGCGGCGTACAGGGCAAGGCCGAGGCCATGCAGAACCTCGCGATCGCCTCAGGCGCGGTGGGACTGACGGGCCGGGAGGGCGAGATCCTGCGGAAGGTGATCGGCTGGAGCCTGTGCGTCCTGGCGGCGCTCTGCCTGGTGGCCTGGGCGCAGACGACACCGTTGCTGGACTGGATGGTGGTGGGCCGGTGACCGCACGCACCGCCGGGAGAGCTTCGACCCTCGGTAGCCTTTCTCCTCATGACGCGTGCTTGGATCCTGCCGGTGTTGTTGGTGCTCTGCGGCTCGGTCATCGCGACCGGGCAGTTCCTCAGCGGGTCTCCCGTCGCGGCCGCAGCACTGCTGTTGCTGTTCGTGCTGCTCGCAGCGGTGAACTCGCCGCTGGCCTTTCCCAGGTCGACCGGTGCCTCGGACGCACAGCGCCGTAGCGTGGCCGATGGCCGGCCGATCGTCTACTGGCGTCCGGGCTGCACGTACTGTCTCCGCCTGCGCCTCCGCTTGGGCCGCCACGCCCGCCAGCTGCATTGGGTCAACATCTGGCGTGATCCGGCGGGAGCGGCAACGGTGCGGGCGGCCAACGACGGCAACGAGACCGTGCCGACCGTCGTCGTGGCCGGCCGGCCGCACACCAACCCCGATCCCGCGTGGGTGCGTGAACAGCTCTCCCGCCCCGCGTGAACAAGAGCGGTGCCCCAGTCGAGGGCGACGGCGGACGGCGCACGGTGCGTCACCTCCGAGCGACGCGCCACATCTGCACCAGGCAGTCCTGGTCCTCGCCCTTGAGTTCCTCGGCATGACCGAGTGGTGTCTCCAAGGCGGCTGAAGAACCCGTGAGCGGCGAGGCGTAAGGGCCGTTCCCGGGGTTGAAGATCCAGTGCCATCGCGTTCTGTACGTCCCGGGCGACGGCAGGATCAGGGGGATCTCTCGCATCCCGTCGGCGCTGACCTCGATGCCGAGATCAGCGGTGGGAAGCTCCACGTCCGCCTCCGCCTGGCCGGACCACGGAGCAGGCCCCGTCGAGGGCGCCGTTGACCAGCTCTCCAGCCGTAGGGAGGCCCGGACGACTTGCGAGGGGACCTGTAGACGGACCATGCCGGGCGCCGAGACCAGCCACCTCGAAAAGTCCGCGTTCGGAGTGTGGGTGTCCGCACTGGTGTCGACCAGCCCGAAAGTGCGGTAGTTCGGGGAGACCGTGGTCTCGAACGCGTCCAGGAGCCTGCTCAACTGCGCACCTCTCAGGGCTGGTCGGGGTGGCGCGAAACCTGACAACACCGCAGAGGTCGAGGGGCGGGGCCTTCGTGCCACGCATACACCGCATCCCGCTCCGACCACCCGAGCCGGATGGCGACCGGGGGCCCGTCAGCAGGTCAGCCGGTGGGTGTGCCGACCTGATCGCGTTCGAGCGTGCCGCGCAGGGTCGACATGGCCCGCGCGACTGCCGACAGGGCGGGGGCGTCCAGGGCGCCTCCGAGGAGTTCGGCCAGGCCGCCTGTGACGGTCCGTTCCGACTCCTCGACGAGCCGCGCGCCGTCGTCGGTCAGGGCCACCAGGGAGGACCTGCGGTCCGCGGGGTTCGGCCGACGGGCGGCCCACCCCTGCTTCTCCAGGCGGTCGATGCCCTTGCTGGTCGCCCCGACGCCGATGGCGAACTCGGCGGCGAGGTCCGCCACCCGACACCCGGGGTGGTCGCGCAGGTAGCTCAGGAACTCGTACTGCGAGGTGACGATCCCGTGCCGCTCGCGGAGACGGTCGTTGAGGGCGTTGTACAGGCGCGTCTCGCACCGGACCAGGTCGGCGAACAGTCCGGAGAAGTCAGCTGCGGCGCGCTCTCCGCTCGATGTATATTCCATGGCATATAGTGTACAGGAAGCTACTTCTGGCAGGAGTCTGTCCATGAGCAGGGAACAGCGCACCCGAGTCGACGAGATCCTCCGGCAGCCAGGCGCCGGGGGACCCCGGTCGGTCGAGGAACTCCGCGCCGGATTCCGGCGGTTGATGGCCCAGATGATCGTGCCCCACAGCAGCATCCGCACCGCGCCGACGACGCTCGGCGACCGGCCCGCGCTGCGCGTCGAGCCGAGGAGGGCGCCGGACCGAGGGACGGACGCGGGCCCCGACGCCGGGACGATCCTGTACTTCCACGGCGGCGGCTGGGTCTTCGGCTCGCCCGAGACCACCCTCTCGCTGACCGGGAACCTCGTCGCCAGGACCGGCCTCGGCGCGTACTCGCTGGACTACCGGCTCGCCCCCGAACACCCCTTCCCGGCCGCGATCGAGGACGGCCTGAGCGCCTACCGGGCCCTCCTCGACCGCGGCGAGGACCCCTCGGCCATCGTCGTCGCGGGCGACTCCGCCGGCGGCGGCCTCGCCGTCACCACCTGCCTCGCCGCCCGGGACGCGGGCCTTCCGCTGCCCGCCGCCCTCCTCGCCTTCTCCCCGGGCACCGACGCCACCCGGACCGGCGCAAGCATGGACACCAAGGAAGACCTCGACCCGATCTTCACCCGCGCGGCCCTCGAACACACCGGAGCCATGTACCTCGCCGGCGCCGACCCGCGCCAGCCCCTGCTGAGCCCGGCCGTCCACGCCGACCTGACGGGCCTTCCCCCGATGCTGATCCAAGTCGGCACCAACGAGATGCTGCTGGACGACTCCACCCGCCTGGCCGCACGGGCGAGCGCGGCGGGCGTGGACGTCATCCTCGACGTCACCGCCGACGTGCCGCACGTGTTCCAGTCGTTCGCCGGCGTCCTCGACGAGGCCGAAGAGGCGTTGGACCGGGCCGCCCTCTTCCTGCGTCAGCGGATCAGGGGCGGAGGCGGCCCGCGGACGTCGGTCGGGTAGGGGCGCCGGTCGACGGGTGTTCGGGGCGGGTTGGGGGAGGGGAGCCAGGAAGCCGACTTCCAGGCCGACCATGGCGGTGAGGGAGGGATCCCCTCCGCCGAAGCCGAAGCCGAAGCCGAAGCCGAAGCCCGAAGCCCGTCCGCCGTGCGCGCGTCACCCGTGTTGCCTGAGGCAGCTCCTCATCTACGCGGTGGGGAGGACCTGGGGAAGCGCCTTGGAGAACATCTCGTACGCATCCAACAGACTTTGCCGCTGCTCAAGCCAACGCTGGTGCAAGGCCGAGTCGATGTCCGCAACGTGCGCAGGGCTGCGCCGGAGGGCGTCTATCGCCTTGAGGGCCGTTTCGAGTCGCCGGAGGGCCGCACCCGAGATCTCCTCAAGCTCCGTCACCTGACACACCACCACGTTGTCGAAGTGCCCCCTCAGCACCTCCCCTTCCGCTCTCCGCAGTTTGTCGCGCACTTCGGTCAGCGCCCGTCTGTTGCGAAGGGCGTACATCAACTCATCGAGCGCATCGACGGCCTCCCCGAGCTTCACCTGGAAGGCGAGGCAGCTCTGCCGGCGCCATTCGTCATGCTGGAGACGCCTCTCCTCCGTCTTCCCCTGCTTGTCCAACTCGCCTTGCTGAAGCAGCTGAACACGAGCCCCGCGCGCTGCCAGCCCTGCCCCCGCAGCAGCACCTGCCGCACTCGCGAATCCCGCCAAGCCAGCGGCCCAGACCGCGGCGACCCCCTGATCCATGCACAGGATTTTGCCGTGTCGGTTGCGGGAACGGAAGCGAGTCGCGACCGACGGCCCCCGCAGATCAGGATGAGCCTGCGCTGAGAGGCGGCCAGTCAGTTGGCGGTCGAGGTGCCGATGCCGTGCAGCAGGGTCTCGACGACGCGGGTGGCGAGGGCGTCCAGGGCGGCGTCGGTGTCCGGGGCCTGGGAGGCGGCCTCGTGGATCAGGGCGTAGTAGACGCGCCGCGCCCAGTCCAGATCGGTGTCGGGCGGGAGCACGCCGGCGTCGCGCAGGCGGACGAAGAGCTGCGCGCACTGAGCGAGTACGTCGGCGTGGACGCGGGCGACCTCGGGGGCATCGGTGGGCAGGGCGCCCATGGCGAAGCCCCATCCGGTCTTCACGCGGAGCACGTTCGCGGTGACCTGGTAGAGCGCGACGGCGGGCGGGGCGGTCTGTGGCCGGGCGGCCTCGACGGCTTCGTGGAACCGCTGCGTCGCCCATGCGGCGAGCGCCGTGATCAATGCCTCCCGGGACGCGAACCGCCGGTGCACGGTGGTCCGTGCGACGCCTGCGGCCTCGGCGATCTGCTCCATCGTGGCCGCCGGGTTGGCGGACAGCACCCGCTCGGCGGCTTCGAGGATCGCGCGCACGGTCCGTTCGGTGTCGGCGCGCAGCGGTTTCGGGGAGGCGGGCAGCGCCATGGCGGGTCCTTCCGGGAGAACGGCAACCGCAAGGGTACGTCAGAGAGGCAACTCGACCAAGACTTGCAACATCGATGACGCATATTCTAGCTTCTCTGCATCATAAAAGACGCGATCGGCGATGGAGGAGCACCATGGATCTGCAGTTGAACGGCAAGACCGCTCTGGTCACGGGCGCCAGCCGGGGTATCGGGCTGGCCGTCGTCCACGCCCTGGCAGCCGAAGGCGTGCGCGTGGTCGCCGCCGCCCGCACCCCCACCCCGGAACTGGCGGCGGCCGGCGCGATACCGGTGGCGGCCGACCTGTCCGACCCCGCCGCGGCCGCACGCCTGGTCACCGAGGCCGTCGCCGAACTGGGCGGCCTCGACATCCTGGTCAACAACGTCGGCGGCGGAGACGGCGGCCTCAGTGGCGGCTTCCTGGACCTGACCGACGCCCAGTGGGAGCAGGTGGTGGACCTGAACTTCTTCGCCACCGTCCGCGTCACCCGCGCCGCCCTGCCCGCCCTGGCGGCCGCCCGCGGTGCGATCGTCAACGTGTCGTCGATCGGGGCCCGCGTCCCGCACGGCGGCCCCGTCGCCTACACCACCGCCAAGGCGGCGCTCACCGCGTTCGGCAAGGCCCTGGCCGAGGAGTTCGGCCCGCAGGGGGTGCGGGTGAACACCGTCTCCCCGGGGCCGGTCCGCACTGACATGTGGGAGAGCCCGACCGGCTACGGCGCCGAACTCGCCACCGCCATGAACATCCCCCACGCCGACCTCCTGGCCGGACTGCCGGCCGCGATGGGCATGCTCATCAACCGCCTCGTCGAACCCGACGAGGTCGCCTCCCTCGTCGCCTACCTGGCCTCGCCCCGAGCCGCCGCCACCACCGGCACCGACCACCTCATCGATGGCGGAGCCGTCAAAACCGCCTAGGAAACGCCCTGTTCACCCTGGCTTGCCGCACAGGAACGAAGGGCCGGGCCCAGACGGTGCGCGGGCGCGTGGAGTACACCGTCTCCTGGCCTCCAGGGTGTCGACGCCTTGCATCGCCGCTACGCTCGCCGGCCCCGAGCACTTCCTCGCGGCTGGGATGGCACGTTCTGCTGGGGCGCTCTCACCGGGCGCCGCCACTCCACGGGTTGGTGTATTTGGCGCCGTGGGCCTTGGGTGCTCTGCCGCGTCTACCGCGTCTGCCCGTTGGCTCGGCCGTGGGTGCGTCGTCCCGAATGAGGCTCCTGGCGGGCCTGCTGACGGCAAGACAGGTGTGGTGACCCCGGCCCACCCCCGTGGGGGCCGGGGTGATGCTGATCCTCTGTGGACGAGGGGGGTTCTGTCAATTAATTGGTGATCGATCTAGCCAACCCCTCGCCTTTTGACCGACTTGCCTCATTTGCGAGAGATGCTATTTCCAATTAATTGGAGACGCGGCTGCCGAGGCGCGTATCAGCTCGCCTAGGATCCAGACCGTGTCGATACGAAAGCGGGAGTAGGAGTGCAACCACCCGAGCAAGGGGGCGCGGCCGAACGGTTCGCTCAGCGGTTCAACCGCTTGAACGAGTCGATCTACCCCGCGACGCAGGCGAGGCCGTACACCGAACAGGAAATCGCAGACCAGATCCAGATGTCGGTCAGTCAGGTCAACAACCTGCGCAACGGCAGATCCGTGCCGCGCGGCGACCGGGCCATGCGGCTCGCCGCCCTCTACGGGGTTCGGCTCGACTACTTCTTCCTCCCGGACGACGCCGAGTACGTCAGGGAAGTGGAGCAGCATCTCCTCGCCATCGACGTGGAACGTCGCGGACTCCCTCAGATGCGAGCCAACCGGACGGCCGGCTCCGGCGGTGGCGCCGCCAGTGGTGCAGAGAGTCCGCTTGACGACGAGGTTCGGCACATCGCCGAGGGGTTGGCCGAACTGCCCAGTGAATTCCGCGACGTGGTCGGTACGCTCGTCGACACGCTGCGCGAGCGCATGGGCCTGCAACCCCGCGGCAGGAGATCACGGTGAATCGGCCCGAAGTTGTGACGACGTGGCAGATACCAGAGGGTTGGGCTGGCGACATGGGAATCCGGGCCGAGCGACAGCGAGTGAGGAAGATCCTTCGCGATCTCGGACTACCCGCTCACCCCACCCTTCAGGAACTCTGCTCCGCCTACGAGCAGCGAACGGGGCGCACCCTGCACCTCATCGAACGCGAGGTCCGTCCCGGCGAGCCCTCGGGTGAGTACGAGCAGTATCTGGGCGAGGACCGCATCTACTACCCGAAGGGCACCAGCCTGGCGCACCAGGCCCTGGTGAAGTGCCATGAACTCGCCCACCTCCTCCTGCACCATGCGCCCCGTCACAACGCCATCGACCCGGACGTCGTCCGGCGGGTCCTCGGGCGCTCCCACTACGCGGATCCGGCCGAACACGAAGCCGAAACGGTCGGCACGCTCCTGTACTTGGAGCTGAACCTCGAACCGGAGGACGGGGCGGCGGCGCACATCGCGCCCGCGCTGATCCACCGGGAAGGGCGCCATGCCTAGCAAAGAGACCGCCTACGACCTCGCGTACACGGTCGTGGGCCTGAGCCTCTACCTCCTGGCCCTCTACAAGGGGCGCGCCTGGCTCAGCGAACGGATCCCGAGCCTGCTCCTCATGACGGGGGCCGCACTGTCCGCCGGTAGCGGCTTCCTGGTGGCGGCGCCGCACAACTACCGGCTGATCGACCAGCTCGCGGGGGTCTCGAACCTCGCCACGTACGTCGTCTACAGCGCTATCACCGTGTGCTGCGCCTTCTACCTCCTGATCGTGATGCTCTGGAAGGGCGCATCCGCCAATGGGGGCAGCTCCGCCACCTCTGAAGTCCGTAGGCAGGCGGAAATCGATCGCCTCCGCCGCGCCGCCCGTTGGGTCGCGCCCCTCTACGCCGTCATCCTCATGCTGATGACGGTTCTCTTCTTCACCGTAGAGCTGCCGACCGGCGAAAGACCGCTGGACTTCGACACCACCTACGCCGAGCAACCCACCATCACGGCATTCCTGATGATCTATCAGGCGGGTTACGGGCTCGGTATCTGGTCGATGGCCTACTTCGCGTGGCGGCACTCCCGCCGGATGACGGACCGGCTGCTCCGCACCAGTCTCACCTGTACGGCGATCGGCTGCGTCTTCGTCGCCATGTACGGCGTCTTGAAGATCATCGCCATTGTCGGCGTCAACGCCGGACTTCCCTCAATGGAGCCCATCAGCAACACCCTTGCCCCCGCGGCCGCTTCGGTGGGCGGCGACATCGTCCTGTACGGATGGGTGTACAGCGCGCTGAAGGCGCGCCGCCACCGCAACCAGGAGTTCCACGCGCTGGAGATACTCTGGAGGACGGTGACGCGGATCGACCCCGGCCTCATCCTGAAGAACCGGGTGCCGCGCTCGGAGTGGGGTCAGCAGGTCATGGCGGTCCGACGGGCCGGAGAGATCCGTGACGGTCAACTGTCCTTGCGCCCATGGGTCTCTCCCGACGTGGTGGACACGGCCAGGCGCATCGCGGAAGACGAGGACCTCCGGCCGTCACAACGCGAAGCGCTGGCGGCTGCCGCGGCGCTCCGAGCGGCGCTGCGGGCCAGGGAGGAGGGGACCGTCCCCTCCCCGGCGTGCGACCATCTCCCGGGCATAGAGGTCCCCCCGCACGCCGAGCGGCAACACCTCATCATGGTCGGGAAATACCTCCACAGCGCACTCGTCGACAAGGTCCTGGCCGCCTCCCCATGAAGCGCACACGACGGAATGACGAGATGCGCCCAATGAGCGAAAAAGCCGGGTGACGTTCAGTGCCATGGACAATTGAGGAAGCGCAGGAAGCCCAAGCGGCCTACCGGGAAATGGCGCTCACGCACTTCCCCGGCGATGTGAAGCTCGGACTGAACCTCGGCTTCTACCGCACCTTCGCCGTCCCCTCCATCGCCCGCGTGCTGGCCGGCACGGGAAAGCTGACCAAGCAGCCGCGCGTTCGGGCGAAGGCCACCGGCGAGCTCATGTACACCCTCATCGAGCACGGACTGGACACCGGCGAGGGGGAAGCGGCAGTACAAAAGCTGATCCGGCTTCACTCCGGTCTTGCCGTCTCCAACGAGGACTTCGTCTACGTACTGGCAGCCTTCTGCATCACGCCCGTCCGCTGGATCGACACCCACGGTTGGCGTCGAACGAGCCAGGCCGAGAAGAGAGCGACCCACACGTTCTACTCACTCCTGGCCGAGCGGATGGGCATCACGGACGTCCCCGACTCCTTCGAGGAGTTCACCGCGTGGATGGACGCATTCGAGGTCAGGACGTTCCGCGGCACCGCAGAAGGGCACAGCCTCGTCACAGCGACCCGGTCCCTGCTGTCCGATCGCATGCCCCGTCTCCTCTCACCGCTGGCCAACGGGATCTTCACATGCCTTCTCGGAGAGCGACTCCGCAGGACCTTTGAACTGCCGCGCCCCCGCCTGCTCGTGAGAAGTCTGGTTTCCGCCGCACTGCGGGGTCGACGCCTCCGCATGCGCCGCGCCCACACCCGCGGCCTTTCGTCTCCTCACCCACACGGCGATCCCTCGGAAGAGCCCGTGAGCACAAGGACAGCTGGCTGAGAGGCCCTGACGAAGGCGTCAGCCAGGCACCTCAAGCGACCTTGTGGGGGAGCGAGGCCAGGCGCGGCCACCGGGTGGTCCGTGCCCATCCGGCGCCATGTCAGGCACCCGTCATCGCACTGGGGGCGACTTCTGACACCGCCGCCGACGATTGGCCCGTGATCCGAGGTGCCGACCGGGAACAGCCGGCCCGGGTGGCACTGTTGCATCCACCGAGGGACCGGCGCCGCAGGGGTGGGGGACACGGAGACCACAGGTCATTCCCACCCCGGAGAAGGCCGGGCCCCAAAATCGTGGCACGCCCGCCGCGCATTCGGACTGAGACATATTTCTGCAGGAGGACTGTTACATGACTGACCGGCCCTTGACGCTCATGGCGGTGCACGCCCACCCCGACGACGAAGCCACCGGAACCGGAGGAGTCCTCGCGCGGTACGCGGCGGAGGGCATCCGCACGGTGCTCGTGACGTGTACCGACGGCGGTTGCGGTGACGGACCCGGGGGTGCCAAGCCGGGCGATCCCGGGCACGACCCGGCGGCCGTCGCCTCGATGCGCCGTCAAGAACTCCAGGCGAGCTGTGACGTCTTGAAGATCAGCGATCTGGAGATGCTGGACTACGCCGACTCGGGAATGACGGGCTGGCCGAGCAACGACGCCCCCGGATCCTTCTGGCAGACCCCCGTGGAGGAAGGCGCCGGCCGACTCGCGGAACTCATGCGGCACTACCGACCCGATGTGGTCGTCACCTACGACGAGAACGGCTTCTACGGTCACCCCGACCACATCCAGGCACACCGCATCACGATGGCGGCGTTGAAGATGACCGAGCTGACGCCGAAGGTGTACTGGACGACGATGCCCCGCTCGGGGATGCAGCGGTTCGGTGAGATCATCCGCGAGTTCCACCCGGACATGCCGGAGCCGGACCCCGCCGAGGCCGCCGCGATGGCCAACATCGGTCTCCCCGACGAGGAGATCACCACGTGGGTGGACACCACCGCGTTCAGCGGCCAGAAGTTCGACTCGCTGGCCGCGCACGCCAGTCAGGGAGAGAACATCTTCTTCCTCAAGATGGGCAAGGAGAGGTTCGGTGAGTTGATGGGCATGGAGACCTTCGTCCGCGTCCAGGACGCCACCGGCGCGGCCGTACCCGAGAACGACCTCTTCGCCGGACTGCGCTGATCCGCTCGCCCGCCCGGGGCCCGGGAAAGCCCGTCGACCGCAGGGCGCGTTCGAGGATGCTCACACACCCGGGGGCTTGTCCACGCGGGTTGCGCTCCGGCAACCCGCGACCGGGCCGGCAGGCCCTCGCCGGCAGCGCGGACAGGGGGTGCGGGCAGGCCGGCCCCGTGGTCCCTGAGCGCCGTCAGCTCCCGGCGGGTTCGTCGCGCTGCTCGTACGTCCACAGCGCCAGTTGCGTGCGCGAGGTGAGCCCGAGCTTGCCCAGGATGCGTTCGACGTGGTTCTCCGCGGTGCGCTGCGCGATCGTCAGGCGCGCCGCGATGTCCTTGTTGGTCAGGCCCTCGGCGACCAACTCCGCGACCTGGCTCTCGCGCCGCGTCAACCCCGGCACCGCCCCGGCCGCATCATCCAGAACGTAGGCCATCGCCTCCTCCACGGTGGCGCGCGCCCCGCGGCGGAACTCCCGGTCGAAGGCCGCGGCGGACAACGCCTCCCGTACCGCGGCCTCGAAGCGCAGATGCTGCGCGCGCATGAACGGCACCGAGCCCAGCCGCCCGCCCAGCGACTCCCACAACAGGTGCAGCACGCCCAGGAGCCGGGCCGCGCGCCGCGGGGCGTCCTGGGTGCTCCAGGCGATGACCTCCACACACATGGCCAGGCCCCACCAGTCCTGGAACGGGCGCAGCCGGGCGACGGCCGCCCTGGCGTGTGCGATCGCGTCGGCGGGCGCGCCCGCCCGCCGGGCCAGCAGGGCGCGGGCGAGCAGAGCCATGCCGTACAGCCAGGACTCGTCGTGCGCGCGGGCAGCCGCCTCGACCTCGTCGCACGCCTCGTCGGCCGCGGCGACGTCACCTCCGTAGGCGTGCGCGAGGGCGAACTTGACCCGGCATTCGAGGGCCGCGTCCAGGCAGTCCTGCGCGCGGAACTCGGTGCGCGCCCGCGCGAACAGCTCGGCGGCGCTCGCGAAGTCCTCGCGCCACACGGCGAGGATCCCCTGGTGGTGCGACACCCAGGCCGACTCCCGCCGATGGCCGCCCCGCCTGGCCGCGGCCTCGCACCCGGCGAGCGCACGCCGCACATCGGCGTCCGGGTCGCCCTGCAGGATGCCCAGGTACGTCTCGGTGACGAGGGCGTGCACGCGGACGGCGGGATCCGGGCCGGCCGCGTCGTCGTCGCCGTCGTCCTCCGGATCGTCGGCGGCGAGCAACTGCGACAGCCAGCGGCGGCCCTCGGACAGCAGACCCGCGGTCATCCAGTAGTGCCGGGGCGACACGGCCAGGGCCAGACCGGCCCGCGCCTGCCCGGGCCGTTCCAGACAGAACTCCAGGGCCGCGCGCAGGTTCGGATGTTCCAGGCGCAGCCGCGTGAACCAGTCGACCTGCCGGGGCCCGAACCACTCCCGCCCGGCCCGAGCGGTCAGTTCCGCGTACCGGTCGCGATGCCGGCCGCGCAGCGCGTCGAGCGAGCCGGACGCGGCCAGCCGCTCGTGCCCGTACTCCCGTACCGTCTCCAGCATGTGATAGCGCGAACGTCCCTGCTCCTGGCGGCAGTTGACGATCGACCTGGCGACAAGGGCATCGAGGGTGTCGAGCAGGGCGGCGGGCGGCAGCTCGGCGTCCGTGCAGACCCGTTCGAGGCTCTCCAGGTCGAAGCCGCCGCGGAACACCGAGGCCCGCGCCCACAGCAGCCGCTCGCGCCCCGTGCACAGCTCGTGGCTCCAGTCGATCAGCGCGCGCAAGGTGCGCTGCCGGTCGGCGGCGACGCGGCTGCCCCCGGTCAGCAGCGCGAACCGGTCCGTGAGCCGCTCCAGGATCTCCTGCGGCGTCAGGCTCCGGACGCGGGCCGCCGCCAGCTCGATCGCGAAGGGCAGCCCGTCCAGCCGGCGCACGAGCTCGACGACGGCAGCGGCGTCGGACTCGGACACGGCGAAGCCCGGCAGCACGGCGGCGGCCCGATCGGCGAACAGCGCGACGGCCGGATTGCCGCTCACCGCGCGCCCGCCGCCGTGACCCGCGTCCGCGTCCGGCACCGGCAACGGCTCCACGGAGAAGACCTGCTCGCCCGCGATGCCGAGCGGCTGCCGGCTGGTCGCCAGGACGCGCAGCCCGGGCGCGCCCCGCAGCAGCGCGTCGGCGAGACGGGCGCACGCCTCGATCAGGTGCTCGCAGTTGTCCAGGACCAACAGGGCGCGCCGCTCGCGCAGCCGGGCGGTGAGGACGGCCGTCGCGTCGGCGCCGGGGTGCGCCGGGGGCGCCGTGTCGAGGATGCCGAGGACGCTCGGTGCGAGCAACTCGGGGTCCTGTAGGTCGGCGAGTTCGGCGATGTGCACGCCGTCGGGGAAGGTGGAGCGCGCCGCGTTCGCCGCCACGCGCTGCGCCAGCCGGGTCTTGCCCACACCGCCGACCCCGCTGAGCGTGACCAGGCGCGCGCCGGAGAGCAGCCGGGCGATCCGGGCCGTCTCCGCCCGCCGCCCGATCAGCGGCGTCAGTTCACCGCCGAGGCCGACGAACGCCCCCGTGACCGCCCCCGTTTCCATGAGCGGTCATCTTACGGACGCACCGCGACGGCACCGGCACCGCGGACCCGCAGGAATTGAGTAGTTCTCCCGTTTCCCCCCGCGCGCACCCGCCCGAGACTCGACGACGCGGAATCGGACGATCATGTGAGGTGTGTGGTGTCGGCAGGCACGGAGGCTTGGCGGGAGCAGACCGGGCGACTGGGGGAGCGGGTGTGGACCTACCAGGGGACCCTGCCGCGCAGGCCCCTGACCGCGCTGGTCCCGCTCCTCATCTCGTTCGTCGTGCTGTGCACGCTCGCCGGCGAGCACTACGACGAGGAGCCCTCGTTCCGCCTCGCGTTCTGGGCGGTGCTCGGGGCGGGCGCGGGGTGCGTCGCCCTGTGCGTGCGGCACACCCGGATCCGGATCCGGGAGCACGCGCACGGCTTCGAACTGCGCCGGCCCGGGCGCCGCACGCTGCGGTACGCGTGGCACGAGATCGCGTCCGTCGAGTCGACCAGGGTCTCCGTCTCCATCAACCTGGCGCACTCGCACGACGTGCTCAAAACCGTGATCCGTCCGTACGCGGGCGGGCGGATCCGCATCAGGGGCCTGGACTACGTCAAGGTCCGTGAGGAGTCCGGCTTCTGGCGGCTGCTCTCGGGGGCGACCCCCGACAACGGCGCCCGCTTCGTCACGACCGCGACGCAGGCCGTCGCCGAGGCCCTCGCGCAACGCCATCTGGAGGAGCTCGGCGAGGGCGGCGCGTTGCGCTGGGGCGCCCTGACCTTCACCGGCGAAGGGCTGACGCTCGCGCCGTTCCCCGGTCCGGTGCCCTGGTCCCGGATCGCCCTCGTCTCCGCGAACCCGGGCAGCGGCGTCCGGCTCGACGTACGGGGACTCGCCGCACACGTCGGCAGCCGGGGCCTCTCGGCGTGCGCGACGAAGGCGGGCTACCGCACCGAGGGCGACCGGCTGGAGGTGTTCATGCCCGCCCGCCGCCCCGGATCGGACTACGCGGCACTGCGCATCCTGCTCGCCCACGGCCCCGCCCTGCGCGCGAGCGACACGAAGGACGCGAGCGATGACGAACGTCGGACGCGGTAGCAGGCGCGGCGGTTCAGGGCGGAACAGCCCTTCTGGCACGCGTACTTGGAGTGCCGGCCGGCGGAACGGGGGTGCGTTGACCGGGATCACCGGCACCGGCGGCGCCCGCAGTGGATGTAGACGGCACCCACCGCATCTGGTTCGACTACGAACTCGGTGAGTAGCACGGCGCGTCACGAACGGAGCCGGAGCCGGAGCCCGAGCCGGATCGAGGCGACGGAGGCGGTAGCGACGGTCGGCACAGGAAGAGACGATCTCGGCCACCGAGGAGTCCCTTGCCCGACAGTCTTCGCTCGATGAGCAGTGATCCTCCGACTCGTGTGCTTCGGCCATGACTTTCCGACAGAGGATCACCAGGGCGTCTCAGTGGTGTTCAACGGGATGCAGTGCCCGGCCGCGGCGGTGGGCGGCCGGGCGGTTGCGGGCTCGCCGTCATCGTCCTGTTGGTGCGGTGGGTCGATCGCCCGGCCGGTCCTCGCCTGCCCGGCGGTTGCAACTGCTGCCCGTAGGCCGGAGGGTGTGCTCGTCCGCGGTGCCGCCGAGCACGCCGGCCGTGCCTGAGCAGCCCGAACCGGCACTCGACCGGCTGAGGGGCGGGATTCGCCTGCTGTTTCCGCCGGGCGGTGCAGCGGTCGCTGTGCCCGGCCCCGGACGTCTCCCACGGCGAGGAGGGCGGCCCGGATGACGGGCCGGCCGCATCGCGTCGCCGCTGGCCACTGTCGCCGCACTCAAGGTAGTGTTTATCTGGCTGGATAAAAACTGCCTGGGGAGGCCGAGATGGAGACCGAGCGGACGTTGACCAACGCCGCGCGGAGGACGCAGATCGTGGCGGCGGCGATCGACACGATCGCGGAACTCGGCTACGCCAAGGCGTCGTTCGCGAAGATCACCGAACGGGCTGGGCTGAGCAGCCCGCGGATGATCTCGTACCACTTCGCCGACAAGGACGATCTGATGCACGAGATCGTCCGGGAGGTGTTGACGGCGGGGGCGGAGTTCATCGGTGCCCGCATGGCGGTCGAGGAGACGGTGGCGGGCAAGCTGCGCGCCTACCTGGAGGCCAACCTGCGGTTCCTGCGCGCGCACCCGCGTCAGATGGTGGCGCTCACCGAGATCGGACCGCATGTGCGTGATCCGGGTGGAGCGCCGTACACGTCGCAGAGCGCGCAGGAACCGAGCGTGCGCGGGCTGACGGAGCTGCTGACGGCTGGTCAACGCAGCGGCGAGTTCCGGGACTTCGACGTCCCTTCGATGGCGGTGATGATCCGTGGTGCCGTCGACGCCGCCGCCCAGCGACTGCGCGGGGAGCCGGGGCTGGACTTCGACGCCTACGCCCGCGAAGTGGTCACCGCGTTCGAACTGGCCACCCGGTCCGGCTGACCCCTACGCCCATACGCCCACCCCAGACACCCACCCCAGACACCCACCCCGCGAATCCACGCTCGAAAGGCTGTGTTGTGACAGAGAGCCCAGGCACGCTGCGTCCCGCACGGGCCGGCGGTGGTTTACCTCGTGTGCTGCTGGTCCATGTGATCGTTCCGCTCGTCCTCTTCTACGGTCTGCGCTGGCTGGGGGTGAACCAGTTCCTCGCGCTGCTGGCCGGCGCCGTGATCCCGGTAGCCGGTGCGGTCCGCGGCATCGTCTGCGAACGCAGGATCGGCGGGTTGCAGCTCTTCATGCTCGGCACGATGGGCCTGACGGTCGCGATGTCGTTCGTCACCGGAAGTCCGCGGCTGATGCTGATCCGCAACGGCTGGGGCATGGCCGCGATCGGCGTGTGGATGCTGTGCACGTTGCCGGCCCCCAGGCCGTTCCTCTACGAAGCGACCAGGATCGTCGTGGACGAGGACAGGCAGCGGACGTTGGAAGCCAACTGGGACCGGTATCCGGCGTTCCGCCGCATGTTGCGGATCTGCAGCGCCTTCTGGGCAGTCGCCTGTCTGAGCGACAGCGCCGTGCGGGTCGTCCTGGCGATGACCCTGCCAGTCGACCTCGTGCCCGCTCTCGACGAGGTGTTGCTGGGCATCACCGTCCTGGCGATCCTGGCCTTCCAACGGTTCTTCGGACGCTCCTACCTGCGCCGCAACGGGCTCCGCAGCCGCGGCCTGACGATCACTCCCCTCGCCGCCACCGGGCAATCGGCATGACGGGTGGTCAGAGCGGTGGCGCGGTCGCGCTGATCACCGGCGGCGCCTCGGGCATCGGAGCCGCCACCGCCCGACGGCTGGCCGGCCATGGCTGGCGGGTGGTCGTCGCCGACCTCGACACCACCGGCGGCAGGGCTGTCGCCGAGGAGTGCGGTGGACTCTTCGTCGCCACCGATGTCGCCTCGCCCGACGACAACGAGCGCGCCGTGGCGTACACCGTCGAGGAGTTCGGCCGACTGGACGCGGCCGTGCTCAACGCCGCCATCGCCTGCCGTTGCGGACTCGACGACTTCACGCCCCAACGCTACCGGGACACCCTGCGCACCGATCTGGACGGCGTCGTCTACGGTCTGCACGCCGTGCTGCGCCGGATGCGGGAGCAGGGCGGCGGGCGCATCGTCGTCACCGGCAGCATCGCGGGACTGACCGGCTCGCCCGACGTGTTCTACGCCACCGCCAAGCACGCCCTCGTCGGACTGGTCCGCTCGGCCGCCCCGCTGCTGGAGGCAGACCGCATCCGCCTCAACACCGTCTGCCCGGGACTGGTGGACACCCCCGCCGTCGCCTCGATGCGCGCCACCCTGCTCGAACACGGACTGCTGCTCGCCGATCCGGACGAGGTCGCCGCCGCCATCGAGACGGTCCTCGCCGACGAACGCACCGGCCACGCGTGGTCCGTCCAGGCAGGCCGAACGGCCGAGCCCATCGAACTTCCCGTGTTCCCGCTCGCATCCCGCTGAAGAGCAACCCAGGCACCCAACTCGGCGCCACCACGACTGGGGGCCGACCCGCGTGACCCCGGGTTGCTGACAGCGCATCGGGCAGCTCACCGAGCAGTTCACTGAGCAGTTCACCGAGCAGATCGGGGACTTGGACAGCTGCCTGGCCCGGCTCGTGGAACGCCACGCCACGCCCCGCAGCAGCTCGCTGCGGTCGGTACCGGGCCGGACGCGGCAAGTCGGCGACCGGGTCAGAGGGTGAGGACGAGCTTGCCCTGGAGGTGACCGGCGTCGAGCAGTCGGTGCGCGTCGGCGACGCGCTCGAACGGGAACGTCTCCTGCACGTGGACCCGGAGCCTGCCCTGTTCGACGAGTTCGACGAGACCTCGCAGGGCGACCGGATCGGGATCGACCGCGATGCCGCTGAAGCGCATGCCGGCCGCCTCGTAGGTGGCGGCGAGTTCCGCATCGCCCTCGACGACCGCCGTCACCAGGTGACCGCCTGGGCGGAGCACGTGGAGCGACCGCTTGGCGGTGTCGCCGCCGATCGTGTCGAGGACGACGTCGATGTCGCGGACCGCCTCGGTGAAGTCGACCGTCGTGTAGTCGATCACCTCGTCGGCACCGAAGCCCTCGACGAACTTCCGCTTGCTGCCGCTGGCGGTCGCGATCACGTGCGCGCCGAGCGCTTTCGCGATCTGGATCGCCACGTGGCCGACCCCGCCGCCACCACCGTGGATGAGTACGCGGTCGCCTTCGCGCACGCCGGCGAGGTCGACGAGGCCCTGCCACGCCGTCAGCCCGACGATCGGCAGCGCGGATGCCTCGACGTGCGAGAGCGACGCCGGCTTGCGTACCAGGTGCAACGCCGGCGCCGATACGACCTCGGCGTATGCGTTCGCCGCCCGCGGGAACAGCGGCATCCCGAACACCTCGTCGCCGGGCCTGAACCGCCACGTCTGGGGTGCATGATCGACCACGCCGCTGATGTCCCAGCCGAGGACGAACGGCGGCCGGCCGATCAGCCGGAACTCGCCGGCGCGCAGGAGCGCTTCCAGCGGGTTCAGCCCGATCGCCTTGACGCGGACGAGGACCTCGGTCGGCAGGGGCCGGGGCTCGGGCGCGTCCACGAGGGTGAGCACCTCGGGACCGCCGAGCGTCTGCTGGGTGATGACGCGCATGACTCTCCTGGCTTTCGAAGGGGAAGGAGACCCAGGCTAGGTGTCCGATGGGAACCGGCAGGTACCTTGGGTGCCATGAGCGGTTCTGGTCCTCGTGATCCCTTGCTCGCCGACTGTCCGGCGCGCCTGGCGGTCGAGCTGATCGCCGACAAGTGGACGGTGGTCGTGCTCTCCGGCCTCAGCAAGGGCCCGGTGCGCCATGGTGAGTTGGTCGAGCTGATCGGCGGCATCTCCCGCAAGGTGCTCACCCAGACTCTCCGACGGCTCCAGGCGCACGGACTCATCCGCCGCCAGGCATACGCCGAGGCACCGCCCCGCGTCGAGTACGAACTCACTCCGCTCGGGGCGACGCTGATCGAGCCGATCCGTGTGCTGACCGAGTGGGTGAGGGCGAACGGCGACGCCGTGCTCGATGCGCTCGACGCCCACTCCGAGCCCGTGGCCAATGGACACTGCTGTTCCTAGAAACAGTGCCGGACCCGAACCCGGACCCGGCCACGTACTCGATGCCACGCAACCCTTCGGGCTCCTTGCCGCCCTAGAACTCGGGGATGGCCAGTCGCAGGCCGTTGCCTGGCGTGACAACCAACAGAGCGGCGCTACTGCTCGAAACTCCATCGGGAGCACGGTCCGAGCTACCCCTCACCTCCCACGACCTGGCCGTGGCCCAGTCGATCGCCGACCGTGCGGGGAGGCTGCGGCAGGGCCGTCTGGTCGAGACGGGGCCCGTGGCCGGCGTGCTCACCCAACCGAGGACGGCCGCCGCGCGCCAGCTTTCGGACGCCGTCCTGGGGCAGCGGCTCCGTGACTGCCCCGGGCGGTCGCCGTAGCCGGCCCGGCCTCGACCTGCCTCGGAGAGGACGGGCAGAGGCCGCATCGTCGTGCGGTCGGCAGCGCGGTGACTGGTGGCAGCGCCGACGCTACGGGCACGGCCGCTGGCGTGGGAGGGCGTGCTGCGGCCGGCCGAGGAGGCGTGCTCGGCCGTGGAGGGGTGCAGCGCACCCACGCCCCGGCGTCCGTCCGCGATTAGCGTGGCTGCCATGGAAAGCGTGAACGAACTCGGCGACTACCTGCGAGCCCGCCGTGCGGCGGTCGTGCCGGCGGACGTCGGCCTGCCCGACGACGGGTCGCGGCGGGTGCCCGGGCTGCGCCGTGACGAAGTGGCGCTGCTGGCCGGGATGAGCACGGACTACTACATCCGGCTGGAGCAGGGCCGCGAGCGGCGCCCGTCCGAGCAGGTGCTGCGGGCGATCGCCGGGGCACTGCGGCTGAACGACGCGGCGACCACCCATCTCTTCCGGTTGGGCCTGTCCGTCTTCGAGACGGCGGCCGCCACGACGAGCGTCGCTCCGGAATTGCTGCGGCTGATGGACAGCATGCGTGAAGTGCCGGCCTTCGTGGTCGGGGCGGCGCAAGACGTGCTGGCGGCCAACGCGATGGCACGGGAGCTGTACGCAGGATTCGCCCGCTACGACAACCTGCTGCGAATGATCTTCCTCGACCCCTTCGCGCGCGAGTTCTACGCCGACTGGGACCGCGCGGCGCGGATCGCGGTGGGCAACCTGCGGGCGTCCTCCTCGCGGTTCCCGCGGGACGAGCGGATCGAGCGGGTCGTCGGCGAACTGAGCGTGCACAGCCCCGCGTTCACGGGCCTGTGGGCGCACTACGAGGTCTGTCCCCGCACACACGAGGACAAGCACTTCCGGCACCCACGGGTGGGTGAGATACGTCTGCACTTCGAGGCACTCGCCGTCACCAGCGCCCCCGGGCAGCACCTGTCCGTTTACAGCGCGGAACCCGGCAGCACCAGCGCCGACGCCTTGATCCTGCTCGGCCGACTGCCCGAACAGGAAGCGGTCCTGACGGACCAGGACACCCCCGAGGAAGGAGAACCCCGATCATGACTGCGTCGCTCGCCGACGCCGCCGGCACCTTCGAGATCGCCGGCAAGAAGGTCGCCCGACTCGGCTTCGGCTTCATTCCCTGGGCGCCAATGGCTGCGGGCGAGCTGGCCCGCCCCGGCGGCCCGGTCGACCGGATCGCGGCCGCCCACCACGCCGGCCCGTCACGGGTGGCGCTGGCCTGGCTGCTGGCCCGCTCCGGCGTCGTCCTGCCCATCCCCGGAACCTCCAAGGTCGCGCACCTGGAGGACAACCTGGCGGCGGCGTCACTGAGGCTGAGCGCCGCGGAGGCCGACGAACTGACTGCCGCGGCGTGACAGCCGCCCCAGGGGGCACCGCCCCTGCTCCGTTTTGCAGCTCCTGCGCACCGTGAGCCGGCTGCTGTCCCGCCTCCTTCTCCCGTTCCCCGTTCCCACCGAAGAAAAGACGCCTGCCATGCTGCTGCCCTCCGACGAAGCGGGCCGAGGCCGTCCCGTCGTCCTGCTGCACGCCCGCCCCACCGACCGCACCATGTGGGGCGCCCATCTTCCCCTGCTCGCCGACGCGGGCCTGCGGGCCATCGCCCTGGACCTGCCCGGCCACGGCGACGCGCTCGTGCCCGCCGACCGTGAGGTGGCCCCCTGGACGGACGTACTCGACACCCTCGACCACCTCGGGGCCGACCGTTTCGTCCTGGCCGGAAACTCCCTCGGTGCCCTGGTGGCACTCCAGACCGCCGTCACGGCGCCGGAGCGGATCGAAGGCCTGGTACTCGTCGGGTACCGGCCCCACGACCAGCCGGCCTCGCCCCGTCTGCAAGCCGCCTGGGATGAAGAAAGGACGGCGCTCGCCGCCGGCGACCTGGACGCAGCCGTGACAGCCGGCGTCGAAGCGTGGACCTCGGCCGGCGCGACCGACGCCGTACGCGCGCACGCGGCCCGCATGCTGCGCTGCCAGCTCACCGAACAACTCGCCCACGGCGGGCCGTCCCTGGCGGCGGACCCGCTCGGAGAGGGAACGTCGGTGCTGCGCACGCTGACCGTGCCCGCCCTGGTCGGTGTCGGCGAACACGACATGCCCGACTTCTTCGAGGGCGGCCAGGCACTGGCCCGGGACCTCGACGCAGGCGAAACCGTGGTCATCCCCGCCGCGGGGCACCTCGCGCCACTGGAGCAGCCCTCCGCGTTCTGCACCCTGCTACTGGACTTCGTCCGCCATCTCCCGGAGCGGGAGCGCTGAACCGCACACTGCGAGGCGAGGCCCCCTCAAGCGCGCTGAACCCCGGCTGCTGGCCGAGGAGACGTCCGGCGTGACCGATCGCCCCGGTCCCTACTGGCGTTCGCCCTCACCTGTCGGATGCTGTGCGAGCGCGGTCCAGGAGCGCAGGAGCAGATCGAAGGCGTCGACGACGATGTCGTCGGGGATGCCGTCGGGGGTCAGCAGGCGTTGGACGAGCAGGCCGTCCTCCAAGGCATGGACGATCAGGGCGAGGAACGCGGGGTCTGCGGGCGATGCGACGCCGTGGGCGGCGAACGCCTGTTCCAGGCCGGTGGCGTGGGCTTTGCGGGCGAGGAGTTCGCGTTCGGCGAGCAGCGGACGTAGTGCGTCGTTTCGCAACGCGTGCAGGACGAGTTCCATGCGCAGGGCCAGCCATTGGGGCAAGTGCTGCGCGCGGTCGCGGTTCCAGTCCCGGAGCTTGTCGAGGGCGTCGGCGGGGGAGGCGGCGTCCTGGGTGAGAGTGCCGACTTCTTCGAGTTCGTGGCGTGTGCGGTCGTGGAGCAGTTCGGCGACGAGGGCGTTCTTGTCCTCGAAATTGCCGTAGAAGGCACCGCGGGTGTAGCCGGCGCGTTCGGCGATCTGCTCGACGGAGGTGCCGTTGACACCGCGTTCGGTGAACAGCTCGGCAGCGGCGGCCAAGAGCCGGGTGCGGGTCTGCTGTCGGCTCTCTTCGCGGGTCAGGCGCTTGCGTTCGGGTGTCACGGCAGCATCCTACGGCGTGCCATCACCCGGATATTCAGTTCTGTATCCAGATACGTGTCTGTATCTTTGTGGTCCTCAAGGATAGGAGGGCCCGATGGGGGCGAACGAGCTGTGGGCGCTGGGAGCGACGGAGCTGGCGAAGCTGGTGGCGTCCGGTGAGGTGTGCGCGGTGGAGGCCGTGGAGGCACACCTGGAGCGGATCGAAGCGGTGAACCCGCGGGTGAACGCGGTGACCCGGCTGCTGGAGGAGAGCGCCCGGCAAGCGGCCCGGGAGATCGACCGGCGCCGGGCCGCCGGCGAGCGACTGGGCCCGTTGGCCGGGGTGCCGTTCACGGTGAAGGAGAACATCCACGTCGCCGGATCGGAGACCACGCACGGCGTGCCGCACTTTCGCGACTGGGTGGCGCAGGCGGACGCACCCCCGGTGCGGCGGCTGCGCGCGGCCGGGGCGATTCCGATCGGCCGCACCAACATGCCCGACCTGGCGATCGCCGGACTGCACACCGTCAGCCAGTTGTTCGGGGACACCGTCAACCCGTGGGACCCGCAGCGCACTCCCGGCGGCACCAGCGGCGGCGACGCGGTCGCGGTGGCGACCGGCATGGCGCCGCTTGGCCTGGGCAACGACTCCGGCGGGTCGGTGCGCAACCCGGCGACGTTCAACGGTGTCGTGGGGCTGAAACCGAGCTACGGGCGGTTCCCGGCCGACCACCGGATGAGCGACCAGGACCCGGTCCTGGGCCACCAACTCTTCCCCGTGGACGGGCCGTTGGCCCGGTCGGTGGCGGACCTGAGGGCGGCGTACGAGGCGCTGGCGGGCACGGACCCGCAGGATCCGCGGGCGGTCCCGGCGCCGTTGTACGGGCCGAAGCCGGACGCGCCGGTGCGGGTCGGCGTGGTGACGGACCCCGGCGGCCGGGGCGACGTCCACCCGGATGTGCGAGCGGCGATCGAGACGGCGGCAGCAGCCCTGGAGGACGCCGGCCACCCCGTCGAGGAGGTGGAGGTTCCGCGACTGCAGGACGCCCTCGACGGCTACGGCGCACTGCTGCGCACGGAGTTCTCCCTGGCCTGGCCCGTGATCAGGCGGCTGCTCACCGACGACAGCGCCCGCCACATCGAGCTGGACACCCAGCGCCACCCGGCCGTCGGCCTGGAGGAGTACCTCCGGCAGACCGGCGTACGTCTCGGCGTCCAGCGCGCGTGGGCCCGCTTCTTCGAGCACTGCCCGCTACTGCTCGGGCCGGTGTCCACGCAGCCGATACCTGAGCCGGTGGTGCCACGGACCCCGGAGGAGCAAGACGCGACCTTCACGCCGATGCGGCTACTGACCGCGTCGACGTACGTCGGGGTGCCGGCCGTGGCCGTGCCGACCGGACTCGCGTCCGGCCTACCGCAGGGCGTCCAGGTCATGGCAGGGATGTATCGCGAAGACCTGTGCCTGGACGCGGCACAACGGATCGAGGAACGCCTTGGCGTACTGACCCCGCTCGATCCACGCAGGCACCGCGTTGATGAGGGCGAGGGCTGAGGTCGGGCCCGGGGGCCTCCTCGCCGTCAGCGGTGGCCAGGCAGCCTGGCCGTCGCGCGGCACTGAACACTGCTGCTGTCCAGTTGGGTGGGCCCGCTGTGCTGCCCGTCCGTTGTCCGGCTGCTCGGGGGCGACTTGGGAAGCCGGTCTGGTCTTCATGGCCTCGTGGGCGAGGCGGTACTGGTCGGCCTCCGAGATCAGCTCCCGGTGACGTAGTCGGTGGATCTCACGATCCCGTTCGCTCGGGGACTGCCACCGGTGGCGTCGCGACGTCAGACGCGGAGCAGGTTGGTTGAGGCCGTCCAGAGGCGCTGGGCGGTGGCGGGATCGAGTGCCCATTCCTTGACGCCGTGCGGGTGCTGCGCGAGGTCGGCGTCGTTCGGCACGGTGTAGGCCACTTGTGCATCGTCGAGGTAGTGGCCTCCGGAGTGCGCGAACTCCGGGGCGACGGCCGCGACGATGCTGGTGGCGGCCCCCTGCTCGACCGTTTTGTACCTGAAGACTCCTGCGGCCTCGGCCGCGTCGAGGGACTCCTTCTGCCGCGTGGTGAAGTTCCGCTGCAGTCCCGTCGCGACACCACCGGGGTTCACCGCGTTGGCGATGATGCCGTCGGAGGCCCACCGGCGGGTCGCCTCGACGGCGAAGAGCGCGTTCGCGGTCTTCGACTGGGCGTAGGCGATCTGCGGGTCGTAGCTGCGACGCTCGAAGTGGAGGTCGTCGAAGTCGACGCCGGAACGCATGTGTGCTGTCGAACTGACCGAGACGATCCGTGCCCCGTCGCGATCGAGCGCTCCCTGGGCCAGGGCGCCGTGAAGGCCGGTGGCCAGGGCGAAGTGGCCGAGGTGGTTCGTCGCGAATTGCAGCTCCCAGCCCTCACGCGTGCGTTCTAGACCACCGGTGACCACGCCCGCGTTGTTGATCAGCAGGTGAAGTGGACCGTCCCACCCGTCGACGAAACGGGTGACGGTGGCCCTGTCGGCGAGGTCGAGCTGTACGACGCGAGGCCGGATCCCTCCGGTCGAGCTCGCGATCGCCTCAGCGACGGCGTCGCCCGCGGTCGTGTTCCGGACGGCGAGCGTCACTTCTGCCCCGGCAGCGGTCAAGGCGCGAGCCGTCTCGATCCCGAGTCCGGAGGAAGCTCCCGTCACGATCGCGCGGACACCGGTGAGGTCGACGCCCCGCAGCACGTCGTCGGCGGTGTTGGAGGAGGTGAAGGGCGTGGAGAGGGGTTCGCGAGCGGCCATGGCGGCGACTATACGCACTAGATCTAATTTGTATAGCGCGAATACTGCTCCCGTATGCTGGTCGCATGAGCAGCACCAGCACCGATGTCGGCCACCCGCCGAAGCCAGTTGCCGATACCGCCGACCGTCGGACCGCGGTTCTGGACTCCGCCATGGCCACGTTCGCGCGATTCGGTTACAGGAGGACCTCGATGGAGGAGGTGGCGCGGGCGGCGCGCATCTCCCGGCCGGGGCTCTACTTCCTCTTCTCCTCGAAGGAGGCCCTGTTCCGGGCCGCTGTCACCCAGGCATTGGAGCGGGACATCGCAGCGGTCGAACGCGTCCTGGCCGACACCGGCCGACCCCTCCGAGAACGCCTCGTCGAAGCGTTCGACCAGTGGACGGGCCGTTACGTCGGCCCGCTGACGCGCGATGTCGCGGTGGTCATCGAGGACAACCCCGACCTCCTCGGAGAAGTCGTCGAGACCACGCCGCGACGTTTCGAGGAACTGGTCACAGACGCCATCGCCGTCGAGTCAGGACGAGAGGCAGCCACCCCTGTCGCACAGACGATGATCAGCGCATCGATCGGTCTCAAGCACCAGACCGCATCACGGGAGTTCTACCTCGGACGACTGGAGGTCGCCATCGATCTCCTGATGCACTGAAGACGCAGGCCGAAGTGGGTGGCGAGGGCCTTGGCGCCCCTCTCGTCCGCCGCCGTGCCTGTGCCGGTCCGGCGAGGACCGGACAGCGGCGCGGCGACGCGGCCATGGCGCGGCCGTGCGTGTCTCGTCCGGGCTCGGCGGGCTGCGGCGGATGGTCGGGCCCACCGCTGCCCGGCCGTCCGCCGGCAACTCGCCGATGCCTGGCCGGTCGGTCGCCGGCGCCCCGCTGCTCGTCCGCCGCCGTCTGCCACTCATCGCCGCTCGCCCGCCAGGCAGTCGGTGCGCCAGGCACCGGACGGCCATGCGTTCGGTGAGCCGCGCCGCCTGCGTGCACCAGCCCCCAACCTTGACGAGCACCCCTCTCAGCGGAAAACCGCAGGCGCGTCCCCGCAAGGTGCGAAACGATGAAGCATGCGCCCAGATGGCTGGCACCTGACCGACGACGTCGAGCGGCTCCTCGCGCGAGCCGGAGATTTCCTGCGCTCACGACCCGCCCTGCACACCCTGCCCTTGACGGTGACCGCGACGCTGCGCACACGCGGCGCGAACGCCTACGGCACCGAAGCGCCCCTCTTCGGCTGGCTGGAGCGAACCGGCAGCGTCTGCGCCACGTTCTTCCGCACGCCACCCCGCCGCCTGAACCTGACGCCCCTCGCCCCTGAACAAGTCGACCATCTCGCCGCCCGCTTGGCCGAACTCGGCCACCACCTCCCGGGGATCAACGCGGACCGCCAGACCGCTGAGGCTTTCGCCGCGGCCTGGCAACACCGCACAGGCGCAACGCCGACGCTCCGCGAGCGGCTGCGCCTCTATCGGCTCGGCACACTCGTCCCGCCGCGGCCGCACCCGGAGGGCCGGTGCCGCGTCGCGGACGAGCGGGACCGCGAGCAACTCGTACGCTGGTACCACGAGTTCACGGCAGCCATCGGCAAGCCTGCTGCCACGGACGCCGGCTCCTGGGCCGACACCCGCATCGCCTCCGGGCGCCTCACGTTGTGGGAGACCCCGGACGGGACACCGGTCTCCATGGCGGGAGTGACCGGGACGGTCGCCGGCCAGATGCGCGTGGCCCCCGTCTACACCCCCACCCCGCTGCGCGGACGTGGCTACGCGGGCGCCGCGACAGCCGAGGTGAGCCGGGCCGCGTTGACCGCGGGCGTGACGGAGGTCGTCCTGTTCGCGGACTTGGCCAACCCCACCAGCAACGCCCTCTACCAGCGCATCGGCTACCTCCCCGTCACCGACTTCGCCGTCTACGACTTCACGCCCACTACGCCGCTCGGCGGCTGATCGCCGGCCTGCCACCGGCCGGGCGCCGTCCTCCCCCATCGAGGCCCGGCCCGGAGTCAGCCGATCGCGAGCTGTCCGCCGCGTGCTTCGAGAACCGTGCCGGTGATGTAGCTGGCGCGGGACGAGGCAAGGAACGCAACCGCTTCGGCGATTTCCTCAGGGTCTGCGACCCGCCCCAGTACGGTGGTTCGCCCGATCGCCTGGAGGGCCTCCCCTCCCATCTCCTCCGTCCCGGGGGTATAGACGGGGCCCGGGGCGACGGCGTTCACGCGGATGCCCTGGGGGCCGAACTCGTCAGCCCATACTCGGGTGAGAAGTTCGAGCGCGGCTTTGGAGGCGCCGTAAGCGCCCGATTCCCGCACCGGCGTGGTAGCCGCCGCCGTACTCATACTCACGATGGCGCCATGCCCCCGGGCAACCATTCCCGGGGCGAGGGCGCCGACCAGGAGCATCGGCGCGCGTGCGTTGACGGCCATCTGGGCGTCGAACATCTCGGCGGTGGTGTCCGGCGTACTGGCGAACCGGTAGATGCCGGCGTTGTTGATGAGAATGTCCACTTCGCCTGCTTCAGCGGCAAGACGCAGGACGTCTTCGGAGCTGCTCAGATCCGCAGTAACGAACCGGGCGGCCTTCCCGCCTGCGGCAGCGATCTCTTCGACGATCTCAGCACCTCGCTGCTCGTTCCGCCCGTGGACGATGACCGAGGCCCCCGATGCTGCCAGGCGCAGGGCAACGGCCCGGCCGATGCCGGCGGTGGCGCCGGTGACAAGAGCGGTGGATCCGTCCAGTTCTGCAGTCATGGAAAGCTCCTCCAAGTCGAGAGGAACGACATGCTGTTGGTTGTTCCTCGTGTAACTGATGATCCTGATGGTTCCTTCCGTGGCTGGGACGGACCCACGCCGGGCCGATCGTTGAGTGTGGTCCAGCCCGGGGCCGTGGCCGACGTCGTCTTGGGAGGCCGGTGAGCTCGCCTTCGCCGATCACGTCCGGAGTGACTGGAGCGCCCCGCACGGGGCGCGGCCGGCCCGTGCTCGCCGAGTCGATGACCTGCCCGAGCCGCTGCGCGAGTGCCTGGGCGCCTGGGTCATCGCCCACCAGGGTGATGGACTTCTTCGACGCCTCGCTCCCGGGGCCCGGCCGGCTCGTCAGCCTGGCGGGCGAGTGCGGCGGCGACGCCGTGGCGCCGGCCGTCGGTGTCCACCAGGTGCTGCCGCGCCGGTCGATGGGTCAGGGGAGTTCGGATTCGAGGCGGCGTTGTAGTTCCCTGAGGGTCTCGCGGGCGAGGTGGAGCCTTTCCGCGTCAAGGCCCTCGGTGGTGCGGAGGGCCAGTTGGGTATAGGCGGTCTGCATCCTGTGCAGTGCGGCGCGGCCGGTCGGGGTGACTTCGAGCAGCTTGGCCCGTTGGTGCGCGGGATTGGGCCGATAGCAGGCGAGTTCGTCCTCGACGAGCAGGTCCGCGACGCGCTGGACGGCCTGGCGCGTGTGGCCGAGCCGACCTGCGATGGCGCCGACCGGGGCGGCTTCCTGTTCGACCTCGGCGAGGACCTGCCAGCGCGCCAGGCTCTGGCCGGTGGGTCGGGCGATGCCGTTGCCGATCGCCTCGACGACGTTGGCGAGACTGCCGACCTGGTCGATCAGTGCGCTGTAGGCATCGCAGGCCCGGTCACCATTGTTGACAACATGTTGTCGTCTCGCTGGCTTGTCGCACATGGCAACATGTTGTCATGTTGCGCTTCGTGCCGCAATGAGTTGCGCTTCGCGCCGCCATGAGCGAACCAGGAGAACCGCATGTCCTCCACACCCCGCCCACTCCTGATTTCACGCGACATCGTTGTCGCCGCAGCGCCTCCGGCGGTGTTCGCGGTGCTCGCCGATCCGCACCGCCACGCCGACTTCGACGGTTCGGGCACCGTGAAGAACGCGGTCTCGGGGCCGGAACGGCTGAGCCTGGACGACACGTTCACCACAGCCATGAAGCTGTTCGGCGTCCGCTACCAGATCGTCAACACGGTCGTCGAGTTCGAGCCGGACCGACGTATCGCGTGGTGCCACCCCGGCAAGCACCGCTGGCGCTACGAACTGGAGCAGGTCGACGGCGGCACACGGGTGATCGAGACCTGTGACCTCTCCACCTCGCCAGTGCGCGGACTACTCGTGCGCACACCATGGCCGCGCTGGAACGCCGAGGGCATCGAGAAGACTCTGCCGCGGCTCAAAGCCCTGGTCGAGAACGGCGTCTGAACCGACCGGTCGGGTCAGCGCCGCCCGGCTCACCCCGCTCGTAGAGAGACCTGCGGCCCGCGGCCGATCACGTCGCCAGCGGCCTGTCGCCGCAGTACGCGCTTCACAACCCAGGAGACGTGTATGGCACCCACACCCCGGCCATTCCGGATCGCGCTGGGCGACACCGCGGCCGGACAGGCGAACATCCAGGACTTCTACCGGCTGGCCCCCAAGGACATCGCCCGCAATGCGGTGCTCCACACGGCCCGGTCGACGATCGAGCAGTCCATCGTGGAGTACACCGACCTCGGGGTAGACGAGATCATCTTCGCGCCCGCCACGGACGACCTCGACGAGGTCACCCGGCTCGCCGACATCACCAGCTGATCAGCCGTCAGGGGGTGCAACCCGCCACGTCGACGCCCACGTCAGCCAGCTCCAGGCGCGCCCAAGGCCGTAGTCGTTCCGCTGCGGTAGTGCAGAGAAGGGCTCCGCGCTCTTCCGGCGGACCACCGACCAGAGCGCGGCAGGACCAGGTCCCGCCGCGCGCATGAACCCGGCTCCACTCATCAGGCTCCCGCGGAATCGATCATCTCGGGAACCGGGAGGCCCTCTACCGGCGGACCGCCGAGATCAGTCCGCCGGGCTGCTCCTCGCGCCGCGGCGGGGTGTTGAACGGGCGGCCGTAGGCGGCAGCGCGCTCGCGCAGGGTGTGGCTGTCGGCCTCCCAGCCGTGCCCGGCCAGCCACCCCGCCGGGTCGTCGGGCATCTCCGAGACCCACATGGACGCCGCCGATCCCGGCGCGGCGTTCGCGCCGAAGCGGTCGAGCACGCCGCGCGAGCCCAACGTCAGCCCCATCCGACTGCCCGCCGCCGACCGCGCCCCGATCCGGGTCAGCAGCAACTCCACCGCGTCCTCGGGCAGATAGATCAGCAGTCCCTCGGCGATCCACACGGTGGGCGCCGCCGGGTCGTGCCCCGCGGCGACCAGCGCGCCTGGCCAGTCCGTACGCAGGTCCACCGCGACGGTGATCCGCTCGCAGCGTGCGACGGCCCGCTCCTGGCGCAGCACCGAAGCCTTGAAGTCCAGTGGCGCGGCGGTGTCGACCTCGAACAGCCGGGTGCCCTCGGGCCAGTCCATCCGGAAGGCCCGGCTGTCCATGCCGGCGCCGAGCAGCACGACCTGCCGGATCCCGGACGCGGAGGCCCGCTGCAACAGGTCGTCGAGGAACTTCGTCCTGATGACGATGGAGGCCGACACGGCCAGTCGGCGGCGGCGCGCGCCCTCGTCATCCGGCAGCGGCGCCGAGGAGGGCCACAGGCCGCCGGCGGTGGCGAAGGCCCGTGCCAGGGGGTCGCGGAAGAGCGCGTCGTCCCGCTCGGTCTCCAGCGCCCGCACCCTGGCCACCCCCACCGCCGTGGCCCATACGCCCGACGGCTGCACCCGCTCCTGCTCATCAGTCACCGCGCCAGCCTAGATGACCGATTCCCAGGGAGCCCGATCAGTGCAGCCTGGGGCCAGGCTCATGCGCGAGCCGGGCTCGGATCCTGAGGCAGCACAGTCATGATCGGAGTTGCTCTTCGCTCAGGCGTGGTGCCGCAGGAAAGTGGTGAGCGGCCCGTTGGTTGCCTCGGGGTGCGTCAGGTTCGGGGTGTGGCCGGCGCCGGGAACGACGAGCAGGTCCAGGGCCCCGGGCAGTTGGTCGCGGAGCATCTGCCCGAACGCGAGGGGGACCGGCTGGTCGCGTTCGCCGTGGACGATCAGCGCCGGCGCGGTGATCTCGCCGAGGCGCCCCGAGACGTCGTCCACGCTCATGAGCACGGCAACCGCGTCCGCCAGTCGCGTGCGGGGCTGCTCGCGCCACGAGCGCAGCCACTCCTCGTGGATCGCGGGCTTGCCGAGCAGCAGGTCGAGCAGCACCGGGGCCACCATGTCAGGGCCGCCGGCCCGGAAAGCCTCGCTGACCCCGGTCATCTGCGCCAGAGCCTCCGGCGGCCAGGCCACCGCCGCGGTGTCCACCAGGACCAGGGCCCTGACCCGCTCGGGCGCCCGCAGCGCCGCGCGCAGCGACAGGAACCCGCCCTGCGAATGCCCGACCAGCGTCGCCCGCGCGATCCCGAGGTGGTCGAGCAGGCCGAGCAGATCGTCGGCGGATTCCCAGTACGTGTACAACTCGCCGTCGTCCTTGGACCGGCCGTGCAGCCGCTCGTCCCACACCACACACCGGAACTCGCCGCGCATTGCCTCGACCTGCGGCGCCCACATCCGCCGGTCCATCAAGTTGCCGTGGCTGAAGACGACCGCCGGGCCGTCGCCGCCGCTGTCTTCGTAGTAGAGCTGCTGACCCTTCACAGTCGCGTAAGGCATGAGCGTTCTCCCATCGGGTTAACTTGGTGCTTTCACGGTGCCGGGGGAGCGAGCGGCCGAATTGCCGTCACGCGCACACCCCGTTGTCGCTACGCGCACGGAAGCGGGGGAACGAGCCATGGCGGTCGTGCTGCGGACCCAAGACCACGCGGCGGCCGACCGGCGCGCGTTCTGGCAGGACGTCGTCTGCGACAGCTTCGTGCCGGTCCACGTCAAGCCGCTGACCGACGAGCCGTTCCACGGCCGGATCCAGGCAGACCGACTCGGCGCCGTCCAGATCGCCGAGGTGGTGGCCGACCCGAGCCAGGTGGACCGCACGCCCCGGCTGATCACCCGCTCCGACGCCGAGTTCCTGCTCGTCGGCGTGATCCAGGGCGGCAGCGCGCTGATCCAGCAGGACGGCCGGGAAGCCGAGCTACACCCCGGTGACATCGCCTGTTACGACACCACGCGCCCCTACACGCTCGTGTGCCACGAGGGCTTCTCCATGCTGGAGTTCATGCTCCCGCACCGACTGACACACCTGGACAGCGGACAGACCGGCGAGCTGACGGCGACTCGCTTCTCCGCGACCGAAGGCGTCGGCGCCCTGGTCTCCCCGTTCCTCACCCGACTGGCCAAGCGCCCTCGCGACTACGCGGACAGCGCGGAGAGCCTCGCCCGGACCACCGGCGACCTGCTCGCCACCATGTTCGCCGAGCGGTGCACCCGCCCGAGCCGAGACGACGCACATGCCGCGCGTCGCACCACGTTCCTCCGCATCCGCGCCTATATCGACCGGAACCTCGGCGACCCCGACCTGTCACCGGCGCAGATAGCCAAGGCGCACCACATCTCCCTGCGCTACGCGCAAAAGCTCTTCGCCGAGGAGCAGACCACCATCACCGCCTGGATCAGACAGCGCCGGCTGGAGGGCTGCCGCCGCGACCTCACCAGCCCGTTCGCGGCAGGCCGCACCGTGGCCTCGACCGCGGCCCGCTGGGGCTTGCTCGACCCGGCCCACTTCAGTCGCGCCTTCAAGTCCGCCTACGGCCTCAGCCCTGTCGACTATCGCGCCGCGCACAGCGAGAAGTGACCGCTCGGCAACGCAACAGCGGCAACGTCTCGCACCGTCGGGCGCCCACCCGGATCGGCTGAGGCCCGGCGCAGCCGGCAGCGGCGGCGCCGCATCTGCCGGTCCGATTCCCCACCACCGTCACGCGGGCTCACATGCCTGGCGGGGAGGCTGTGAGGAGCGCGTCAGGGGCGGCGGCGGGAAGAGCGGCGCCGGTGTGCGACCGCAGTCGCCGGAGGCCGGACCGGTGGCAACCGAGCCCGGTTCGCCTGCCGCTGATGCCGGACAGAGCCTTGATGCACCGTCAGGACAGTTGGCGCAGAGTGAATTTGATGCCGCCACGCGTTGGCAGTCCAGACGCCGATCGTTGCCTGGGGGGGGGTGGCCTGATCGGCGAACGGCCCGGAGTGGTCGAGGAGTTCGCGTCGAAGGCTCTTGTGCCACCGTTCGATCTTCCCGGTGGTCGTGGGGGAGGGGGCGGTCGGCCGGACGGCTGGGTCACGACCTTCGCGATCACGGCGAACCGGGAGTGGTCGTCGATCCCGGGCGCCTGCCCGGTATGCCCCAAAAGGGGCAGCTATCGTGTCGCTGGTGCATGCCGTCGATCCGGCCACCCGCCTGCGATGCCGGACGTGGCCCCGTGGGTCCGAATGACTGCGGCTTCTCCTAATTTCGGATGTGTTATTCGGGCCCAGGGGTGCAGTGGTGGCAACCGCTAGGCTCCTTGTCAATGCGCTCTTCACGCTTCGTACACACACGCGCGGGCGCGGCGCGGTCTCGAAGGGACGACGACCGCCGCCGGTCGCTGTCGTGCGGAACCGGGCTGGGCCGTGCCGTTTCCCTCACGGCCATCACGGCCCTCATAACCGCCGCAGCGATCGTGTTGAGCGTGGCCGTGGCCGGATACGCGTCCGACACAGGGGTACGGGACGCGGGCACGACGACGGATCTGCCGCAGCCGGCGGGCACGTTCCCGTCGGGGCCGGACCGGACGCCCCCCGAACGTCCTCCCGTCGAGGGGGCGAAGCGGTGTCCACCCCGTGCCGATGCCGTTCTCCTCCGGTACGGCGCGCCCGGGCACCTTCCGGCCTTCGCCGGCGTCTTGCCATCCCTCACCGGAACAGCGAGGACATTGCCATGACCGCCACCCCCGCCCTCCTCGACGAACCCGCCGGTCCGCACATCCTGTTCGTGGAGGACGACGCGGTGATCCGGGACACCGTCCGCATCGCGCTCCAGCGTTACGGCTTCACCGTCTCCACCGCGGCCGACGGCCTCACCGGCCTCGAACTCTTCCGGAGCGCGCACCCGGATCTGCTGCTGCTCGACCTGATGCTTCCGCAGCTCGACGGCATCGGACTGTGCCGGAGGATAAGGGAGTTCAGCCTCGCGCCGGTCCTCATGGTGACCGCGCGCGGCGACGACCTGGACGTCATCTCCGGGCTGGAGGCGGGCGCGGACGACTATGTGGTCAAGCCGTGCGAGAGCGCGGTGCTCGTCGCGCGCATACGGTCGCTGCTGCGCCGCGCCTCCTTCCCGTCCCTGTCCGGGGAGCCCGCACGCGAAGAACCCGCACGCGACGAGGGCGCGGCGGACGCCCGGTCCGTCCTCACCTTCGGGGAACTGACCATCGACACCTCCGGAATGGAGGTGCGGCGCGCGGGTGAGATCGTGGCGCTGACCCCCACGGAGCTGCGACTGCTGCTGGCGTTCGCCGAGTCGCCGGGCGTCGTGCTGGAGCGCAGGACGCTGCTGAGAAAGGTGTGGGACCACACCTGGGACGGCGACACGCGCGTGGTCGACCTGCATGTGAAGCGGCTGCGTGCCAAGGTCGACGCCGAACGGATCGAGACCGTACGCGGCTTCGGATACAAGCTGCGGCGCTGACGATGCCTCCGCACCCGCCGTCCTCTCCGAGGGCCTGGTCCTGGTATCCCTCACGGTCCTTGCGGTGGCGCATCGCGGGACTGGTGGCCGCGGCGACCTGTGTGACCGTCATCGTCCTGGAGATTCTGGTCGATCGCGCCTCGCACGCCTTCACGTTGGAGCAGTCCCGCTCGGTCACCATGCTCACGCTCGACCGTGCCGCCGTGTCCTACTCGCGTTCGGGCCTGGTCGCCGGAACCGGCGCCGAACTCGACGCGACCGAGGTGCCCGGAAAGCTGCGGGCGTTGGTACGCCAGGGGCGTCAGGGCACGCAGTACACGGACGGCCCCGACGGTCCCGCCATGTGGGCCGCCCGCCCCGCCGGCACACGCACCCTGTCGGTACGGCACTCGTTGCGCACCACGCTGGGCGACCTGGAAGGCTTCAACAGGTCCATCCTGCGGGCCGGCCTGTTGACGATCCTCGTCGTGCTGCCGCCCATCTGGCTCGTCACCGGGGAAATGAGCCGCCGGCTGCGAACAGCCGCGGGCACCGCCCGACGGATAGCGGCCGGCGACCTGGACGCCCGGATCTCCGCGATGCCCCGCCCGTTCGACGAGATCGCCGAGATCTCCGGTGCCGTCGACTCGATGGCGGCCTCCCTCCAGGCGCGACTGCGAAGCGAACAACGCTTCACCGCGGATGTCGCCCATGAACTGCGCACGCCCCTGATGGGGTTGGTCACCGCAGCCGAACTCCTCCCGGACGGTGAGGCGGAACGCTACGTGCGGGACCGGGTGCGCGCGCTGTGCGCGCTGGTCGAGGATCTGCTGGAGATCTCCAGACTCGACGCGGGCGTGGAGCGCGCGGACCCGCAGCACTGCGCGCTGGTGCCGCTGTTGGAGGAGACCGTGGAGCGGGTCGCGGTTCCGGCGACCGTGCTCGTCGGGGGCCCCACCAACCCGGCGGACGTACGCGTGTGGACCGACCCCCGCAGGCTGGAGCGCATCGTCGCCAATCTCGTCGTCAACGCGCACCGGCACGGCCGGCCGCCCGTGACGGTCACGGTGGGGGTGGACGCCGACACCGGCGTTCCCACCGTGTCCGTACGGGACCGGGGGCCCGGCTTTCCCACCGGACTGCTGGACGACGGCCCTCAGCGGTTCCGGACCGGCGCCCGTGAACGCGGCAAGGGACACGGACTCGGGCTGACCATCGCGCTCGGGCAGACCCACGTCATCGGCGCCACTCTGACGTTCGGCAACGCACCGGACGGCGAAGGCGCCGTGGCCCTCGTACGGCTTCCCCGCGGCCCGGCGGCGGACCCGATACGCGACTGACACACCGCCGACCCCGGACGGACGTACCGCTGACACGCCGTCGCGGCACAGCCGAGCCGGCCCCGACCTCCCTCCTACCTCAGGACGACACATTCGCTTCGCAGGATGGCACCCGCACCTGAACTGACGACGTTCCAGGGAAGGACTGCCGCAATGAACGCGAAGACCACCCACGGCGCGCGGGAAGAGACCGTGGTCGACCTCGCCGCTTACGGTGCGCAATTCGTCGAGAACCCCTATCCCGTCTACGCGGAGCTACGCGCGAAAGGGCCGGTGCACCGGGTCCGTGTCCCCGGCCAGGAGCGGGACTTCTGGCTGGTCGTCCGCAACGAGGAGGGCCGCCGCATCCTCGCCGACGAGCGCCTCAGCAAGGACTGGCGCTCCCAAGGGGTCTGGCCGGCCGACGCGCTGCCGATCAACGAGAACATGGTGGAGAGCGATCCGCCCAAACACACGCGCCTGCGTTCCCTGGTGACCCGCGCGTTCACCGCGCGGCGCATCGAGGCACTGGCTCCCCGGGTCCACACGCTGACCGCGGACCTCCTGGACGCGATGTCCAAGGCCCCCAACGGGCGGGCCGACCTGGTCGCCGCCCTCGCCTTCCCGCTGTCCATGACGGTGATCTGCGAGCTGCTCGGCGTGCCGGACCTGGATCGGCAGTCGTTCCGGCAGTGGACCAACGAGATCGTGGCTTCCTCCTCCCCCGAGGCGACCGCCGAGGCCGTGCGGGCGGTCAACGCCTATCTCACCGGCCTCATCGAGCAAAAGCGCGCAGAACCGCGCGACGACCTGCTGAGCGCGCTGCTGCGCACGACCGACGAGGAGGGGGACAGGCTGAGCCCGGAAGAAGTCGTCGGCATGGCCTTCCTGCTGCTCGCGGCCGGGCACGAGACCACCGTCGGCCTGATCTCGAACACCGTGCTGGCGCTGCTCCGCCACCCCGACCAACTCGCGCTGCTGAAGGCCGACTTCTCCCTCATCGGCAACGCGGTCGAGGAGACGCTGCGGTACGACAGCCCGACGGAGAACTCGACCTACCGGTTCGCCACCGAGGCCATGGACTTCTGCGGCGCCCGCTTCGAGAAGGGCGACCCCGTGCTGGTGTCGCTCGCCGCGGCCGGGCGGGACGGCGAACGCTTCGAGGACGGCGAACGCTTCGACATCACCCGCAGCGCGCGCGGACACCTCTCCTTCGGCCACGGCATCCACTACTGCCTGGGCGCCCCGCTGGCCCGGCTCGAAGCCGGCGTCGCGGTCCGGGCCCTGCTGGAGCGCTGCCCCGATCTGCGCCTCGACACCTCCGAACCCCTCGTGTACATCCCGGGGATGCTCGTCCGCGGCGTGCGCCGGCTGCCGGTGCGATGGACCGGGTGACCCCGTGACCGCACCGAGCCCTCAACTCCCCGTCCCGAGCACCCCGAGCACACCCCGGAGCACTCCATGAGTACCGACACGGTGAACCCGGCGCACGACACGGCCCGCGGCCCGATCAGCGAAACCGCCAAGATCAGCACGGACGACACCCACACGTTCTTCTTCGACCACCCCCTCGACCACATACCGGGCATGCTGCTCGTGGACACCGCCCTGCACCGGGCGGAGCAGGCCGCCGGCCGGCACGCCGCGGGTCCACTGCGGGTCCAGGACCTCGATCTGACGTTCAACGGCCTGTGCGAGCACGGCTCCGAGGCCCTCGTCCACCTCAGGGAGAACCAGCCGGGCAGCCGCACGTTCAACCTGGACGTCCGCCAGGACGGGACGAGTGTCTGCACCGGATCGCTGCGGCTGGAGCCGGCTCCACGGCGGGAACTCTTCGTCGAACCGCCAGGACAGGCATCGGGACACGACCGCCCGCGACGCGCGTCCGCGGAGCTGGTCCACAAGAGGTCCCTGGACAACATCCTGATCGGGCCGCTGCGGCAGACCGGCGAGCACAGCTACACCACCGTCATGATCGCTCCGCCCGCCGACCGATGGCCCGACGTGCATCCCACGACCGTGCTGGTGGAGGCGATCCGGCAGACCGCGACCCTCACCTCCCACACCGCGTGGGACATCCCCACGGACTGGCAGTACATCCTGATGTCGATCCACCTGACGCTCACCGGCACCGCGACCTGGCCCGCCGCTCCCGAACTCATCTGCCACGTCAGCCCGTTGAAGGGCCGCGCCCGCGGCGGGATCGACATCGCCGTCCAGGTCGACGGGGCGCAGGTCGGCCACATGCACCTCAAGGCCCGCGCCGTACCACCGGCCGCGTACCAACGGATGCGCGAGGCCAGCGCGAAGACGGCGGAGGCGACGGCATGAGGCGCTGGATCACCGAGAAGTTCCCGGCACTCTTCTTCTTCACCGGGCTCCTGGCCGGCGTCGGCGCCCTCGTCCGGGCGGCGCGGGGCACCGGGAGCCCCGCCTTCCCGATGCCGGCGGTGATGATCGGCGTCTACCTGTGCTGGGTCCTGCTGGAGGCGCGCATCACCTTCCGCACGGCCAGGATGCAGGACACCGAGGACGACCACGGCACGGAGATCCTCTACGGGCTGTCACGGTTCGCGACCGTCCTCGCCGCGCTCTACGGCCCGCTGCCCGACACGTCGCCGCTCCTGGCGGCCGGCCCGCTGCTGGTCCTGCTGGCCGGAATCGCGCTGCGGCTCGTCTCGATCCGGACGCTCGGCGCCTTCTACTCGCACCGGGTGCGCACGGACGCCCAGCACCGCGTCGCCACCTCCGGACCGTACCGGCTGCTCAGACACCCGGCCTACGCGGGAATGATCCTCGCGCACATCGGGCTGGTGGCGTACTTCCTGAATCCTTTGAGCGTCGCGCTGTTGCTGCTGCTGTTCGTCCCCGCGGTCGTGCGCAGGATCTCCGTCGAGGAGAAGGTGATGTCGACCGTCGCCGGCTACCGCGACTTCATGGCGAGCCGCAAACGGCTCGTGCCGTTCCTGTGGTGACCGAAGGACCGCGCACCGGCCGACTGCCCAGGATCGCCCTGACCGGGGCCACCGGTTACGTGGGCCGCGCGTTGCTGCGGCACCTGTCGGGAATGGCCGCGCCCTGGCCGGTCACGGCGCTGGTCCGACAACCGCCGCCGCGACGGCTGCCGTTCGTCACCTACGTGCAGGGCGAGATCCCGGGGCGGCTGCCCGCCGGCTTCCCGCCGCCCGGCACCGACGTGCTGATCCACCTCGCCAACGAGAACCGCAGCCGCGACCAGGACCTCCTGCACGCCGTGAACGTGGCGGGCACCCGCGCCCTGATCGGCGCGGCCCCCGACTCCCTGAAGGGCGTGCTGCTCGGCAGCTCCCTGTCCGTCCACGGCAGGGGCGCTCAGATCCGGGTGGCGGAAACGGCGCCCGCCCGGCCGTCGACGTCCCTGGCCCACGCCCGGCTGGGCGCCGAGCGCGAGGCCGCCGAGGCCATGCGGCAGCGCGACGCAACGGCCTACCTGCTGCGGCCGCGGTTCATCACCGGCCGGGACGACACCTCGTTCCTGCCCGGCATCAGCAAGCTGCGGCGGCTGCCGCTGCGGGTGCCCGCCGACCGGACCCACTTCAGCCTCATCGACGTCGACGACTACGGCTCGGTGATCGCGCAGCTCGCGCGCCGGGTGCTGGAGCGTGCCGCGTCCGGCACGCCCGTCCGCACGGCGGTGAACGTCGCCTACCGCAGACCCGTGACCCTGCGCGCCCTGTTCGACCTCCTGGCGGCCCCACCGAGCCCCGGCCCCCTCCGCTGGCTGCCGGCCGCTCCGGTACGGGCCCTGAGTTCCGTACTCCCCGGGCAAGGGGCGTCCCGGCTCGCGGAGCAACTCGACCTGGTCACCCGGTCCCACTGGGCCGACGTCGGCCTCCTGGAGAGCGAGATCGGAACCGCACTGACCGCGAAATCACCGGAAACGGTGGTGCGCTCCTACCGGGCGCACCAACCCCAACCCGAACAGGGAAACTCGTGAACGAGACTCTCATCGAGACACTCGACGACGGCATGACCCCGGACAGCGTCGGCTGGAAGTTCGCCCGGCTCAAGACCCTCCAGGAGCGGGGTGTTCGGGTCCCGGGACTGTTCTGCCTCACCGGCGCGGCCTACCACCGGGCGGTGGCACCGGTCGCGGACACCATCGACTCCCTGGTGCGCAACACCGACCTGGACGACTGGGACCAGCTGTGCGCCACCAGCGCCCGCATCCGTGAGGTCATCGCCGAGGCCGGACTCGGCCCCGAGGTGGAGCCGGCCCTCGAACGCCGGCTGGCCGCCGATTTCCCCGACGGCCCGCTGCTGGCGGTGCGGGCCTCGGTCATCGGCGCCCTGGGCCAGGGGGAGGACTCGGCACGGAACCCGTTCGCGGGCATGAGCGACAGCTTCCTGTACGTCCCGCCGTCCGGGGTGAAGGAAGCGGTGCTCAAGTGCTGGGCATCGGCGTTCAGCCCGGAGGGACTGCTCTACCGGCACCGTCAGGGGCTGCCCTTCTCCGGGCTGTCCGTCGCCGTCGGCGTCCAGCGCATGGTCTTCGGCGAGCGCTCGCTCGTCCTGTTCACCTGCGACCCCACGAGCTACGCGCGCAACACGGTGATCAGCGCGAGCTGGGGCATCGGCGAGGGCGTCGTCCAGGAGAAGGCCCCCGTCGACCACTACTTCGTGCACTCGCGCACCGGGAACGTCGAGAGCGTCGTGGCCCGCAAGACGACCATGGTGACCCTCGACCGCGAGCGGGGACACGGAACCGTCGAGACCGCCGTGGCGAGCGAACGCGTCGACGTTCCCGTGCTGAGCGACGAGGAGGCCAGATCGCTGGCCGCACTCGGCCGCGACATCGAGAAGATCTTCGGCGAGCCGCAGGACATCGAGGCGACCTTCACCGAGGACGGTCTCGTGCACGTGGTGCAGTCGCGACCCGTGACGATCGAGGCCGACCGGCACCGGATCTGGAGCAGCGCCAACGTGTCCGAGAGCTTCCCGGACACGACGACCCCGATGACGTACTCGGTGGCGCGCCGCTTCTACTGGCTGCTGAACCACGACTACCTGCGCCGCAGCGGAGTCCCCGAGAGCGAACTGCACGATCTGCACGAGACGATGACCCGGCTGCTCGGGTTCATGGACAACCGTATCTACCACAGCATCAACGCCTTCATCACGATGCTGTCCGCCGTGCCGATGTTCGACAGCGTCCGGCGCGACTGGGAACGCCTCGTCGCCGAACTCGACACGTTCTACCACCACACGTCCGACAAGCCCACGGGCTTTCGCGCCCGCGGTCGCCGGGCGGTCCGACTGGTCACCGGATGGGGCCGGGTGGCGCGTGCCTACCAGACCCTGCCCCGCGACTTCAAGGATTTTCAGGAGCAGTGGAGCGGGCTGCTGCGGGAGGTGCGGACCGGGGCGACGGCGAGCGAACATCCGCTCAAGCTCGTCGCCGACTACCGGCACACCTGGCGCACGGCGGGACGGCTCTGGGGCATCACCCTCGTCAACTACCAGTTCATGGTCCTGTTCCACAAGGCCGTCGAGCTGACCATGGACCGCTGGGGCGTCGACGAGCAGGAGACCCTCTTCAGCCAGTTGCTGTGCGGCGGCCGGCAGCTCAAGGGCGCGGAAATCGCCCTGAGCGCGGTACGGCTGGCCGAGCGGGTGCGCGCCGACGCGGGACTGCACGATGTGTTCCTGGCCGACCCACCACGCGCGATCTGGGACCGCTTGGAGGCGGGGAGGCTTCCACGCGAGTTCACCGAGGAAGTGCGCCGGCACATCGAGGGGTACGGCGACCGCGGCATCGCGGAACTGAAGCTGGAGAAGTCCAACCTCCGCGACACGCCGTGGGAGCTGATCCGCCTCGTCCAGCAGTACGCCGCGAGCGACCTGACCGTCGCGGACATGGAAGAGGTGGAACGCGAAACGCGCCTGGCGGGCGAGGCACTGCTGCGCTCCAAACTCCCGCGGGCCCGGCTGCGGCGCGCGGTGCTGCTCGGTCTGTTCGACCGGCTGCGCACCACCCTGTACTACCGGGAAGTCGGCCGGTACATGCGCAGTGAGCTGTTCGGTTACAGCAAGCAGGTCATCCGCGCCCTGGGTGCGGAGTTGCACCGCCGCGACGTGCTCGGCGACCCGGAGGACGTGTTCTTCCTCGATCTCGACGAGCTCTTCGGCTTCGTGGACGGTACGGGCTCCACCCGAGACCTGGCGGGACTGGTCGCGGTCAGGAGGCGCGATCTGGAGAAGTCCCGGGCGCTGCGGCCGGTGCGCGAGTTCGCCACCGGCGACGTGGTGGCGACGTCGGTGCCGCAGCAGGAGGACGTGTCGCCGGACGGCACGGAGGGCGTCGAGGGGCTGCGCGGCCTCGGCTCGTGCCCGGGAAAGGTCCGCGGATACGCGCGTGTCCTGTCGGACCCGGCCCTGGACGGGGAGTTCCCCGCCGACAGCATCCTCATCACCCGGGAGACCGATCCCGGCTGGCTCTACCTCATGCTCGCCTCGAAGGGCATCGTCGTCGAACGCGGCAGTCTGCTGTCGCACACCGCCATCACCGGCAGGAAGTTCGGCATACCGACGATCGTGGGGGTGCCGGACGCGACCCGGCGGATCCCCGAGGGGAGCCTCATCGAGGTCGACGGGGGCACCGGCAGCGTCGTGATCCTGGACGAGGCCCCTCGGTGAGGCCGCTGCGCGCCTTCTGGCGGTTCTTCTCCCGGCGCTTCCCCGCCCTGCGCTACCTGGCGTACGTCGTGCTGTGGCCGGCGGGCGTGCTGGGCGCGCTGGCGCCGTTGCGCCCCGCCGGGGCGGCGGTGGGACCTGGCGTCGCGAAGCAGGTGTGCGCCGCGCTGGCCCTGTTCGTGATCCTGTTCTTCATGCGCGCGGTCGACGAGGTCAAGGACCTCGACTACGACCGGGAGTTCCACCCCGACCGTCCCCTCGTGACCGGCGAGACGGATGCCGCGACGATCCGTTTCTACCTGGCGGGTGCGGCGCTGGCCGCCGTGGCACTGAGCGCCGTCGTCGGAACGGCGGCCGTCGTGACGGGCGTGGCGATCATGGCCTACAGCGTGTTCCTGCTCCTGCTGGAGAGGACCTCCGAGCGCTTCCGCGAGAGCGTCTGGGGGAACATCGCCGTCACGATCCAGCTCAAGACCGGACTGATCTGCTACCTGGCGCTGCTGGCCGCCTCCGGCGGCACCGGAACGCCGCCGCTGCCGACCGCGCTCGTGGTGCTGTCCTTCCTCCTGGCGTATCTGCACTGGGAGATCGCACGCAAGACGGTACGGGCGCGATTCGCCTTGCCCGGCGAGAAGCTCTACTCGACGGCGTGCGGCGCCCGGTGGAGCCTCGGCGTGGCCGCAGTCCTCATGGTCACCGCCTGCTTCTTGCGCGCGGTGGTGACCTTGAAAGCGGACGCGGGCGCGGTACGGCCCGCCACGCTCGCGGTGTTGGCCGCACCACTTGCCCTCGTCATCTGGGGCGTGATCGGCTTCCGCAGGCGCGGGGAGGCGCGGCACACCGCCGGCGGGCCCGCGTTCGCCGCGTACCTGGCGTTCCTCGCGACCGGGGCGGTGCAGCCCGCCCTGATGGGCGAGGCGCCGCCCTGGTTCGGCTGAGCCGGGCCCCCTCCCTGCCCCCCTCCCTGCCCCCTCCTCCCTGTCTCCTCCGTCTCCTCTGACGAAAGGTGTGGCGTGTCATGAACGGACGTGTCATTTACGCCGACTTCGAGTACCCCATCCCGCTGGGCGGCGCGCGCATTCTGTCGGCGCACGTGAAGCTGCTGGCGGAGGCGGGGGTGGACGCCTACCGGTGGTCGCCGACACCGGGCTTCCGGTACGCCTGGTTCGACGACAGCGGTGTCCCGACCCTGTCGGGCATGGAGATCGACCTGACCGCCGACGACCTCCTCGTCGTCCCGGAGATCTCCGTCCTGCCCGGACACGACCCGGCGCCCGGAGCCCGCAAGGTCGTCTTCAACCAGGGGCACTTCCTCACCTTCCTCACCAGCGGCGCGGAGGGCCGGTACCCGGGCTTCACCCCCGATCCCGGCATCTGGACGATCTCCCGGGAGAGCGTCGACGTCCTCAGCCGCGCGCATCCGTACCTGCCGACGCCCCTGCTCATCCCGAACCCCATCGACGGCGAGCTCTTCCGCCCCGCCGAGCGGCGAGTGCCGAGCATCGCGTGGATGCCGCGCAACCGCCCCGCCGAGTCACTGCTACTGGAGCGGCTGCTCCGCGCCGATCCGCGCGGCGAAGGTGTCGAGTTGCGCCCCATCCGCGGATTGAGCCACGAACAGGTCGCCCAGGTCCTGGCCGACACGTCGGTCTTCGTCGCGCTCGGCTCACCGGAAGGAGAGGGGTTCGGCCTGCCCGTCGCCGAAGCGCTGGCGAGCGGCTGCCTGGTCGCCGGCTATCCGTTGGGCGGCGGCGAGGAACTCTTCGACGCGCCCTCGGCCTGGCGCGTACCCGACCTGCGTACGGGCCTGCTGGCGGACCGCGCCCTGGAACTCGTCCGGCGGCCCGAGGACGGCCTGCGCGCCGAAGGGCGCCAGTGGCTGCTCGACCGGTACCACCGCAAGACGGCGACGGACGCCCTGCTGGCGGCGGTCGACGCGGCCCGGACCCTGCCGGGCGGCCCGGCCACGGCGACGCATTTCCTGGCCTGGTCGGAGGAGTACCGGCCGTTCTTCGTGTCCCAGGTGGCGGCCATGGAGGCGGCGCAGAAGGGCAGTTGACCGTCCTCACCGTGCGGAATCCGCCGACGCCGAGGTGACCAGCACGCTCTTCCCCCCCCGTGCAGGGCGGCGGTCCCTGGACAGCTCAGGGGCCGCCGCCTCGGCCGCCCAGTCCCGAGGCGTTGCCGCGCCGCGGACTTCGGCCGGTGCTGCTGACGGTGGCGTTGCGGTATCGCGGGCAGTCTCCCGGCCGGGCCACATCGCCTCCACGCCCCCGGGTTGGCATGGGCGCGGGTTCTCCGGGCCGGATCCCGCTGAGGGGGACATCCCGTTCATGGGATGGTGGTGGGTTGGCGTACGGCGGGCACGGCCTGGGCTTCGCTGAGCCCGCACGGTGTGCGGTGGGTTCCGACCGCGTCCGAACCTTCAGGGGGCGGCTGGCGGGACCGAACCCGATGTCCCTGCGTGGCCCAAACGCCTGTCGAGCGCGGCACCGACGTCGGGGCAGTTCCGGCGGACGGTGTCGAGGAAGGCGCCCAGCACGGGGGAGCGGTCCTGGCCGTTGAAGGACAGGATGAGTTCGGGCAGTGCCGTGCGCGGGGTCACCTCGCAGAACCAGGTGCCCGGGCGCGGGGCCGACAGCATGCGGGAGGGCCCGAGGCCCACGCCGATCCCGCAGGCGGCCAGGCCGATGATCGTGTGCACGTCCCTGGCGACGGACGCACCGTCCACCGCGTCGTCGCCCAACAGGGTGCGCAGCCCGGCGGTGACCGCGGGCTCGTCCTCCCCGGCGGCCACGATCAGCGGTTGCCGCCGCAGCTGCTCCACGCTCACCGATGCCTGGCCTGCGTAGGGGTGCGTGCTGCTGACGACGGCGATCAGGCGGTCGCGCCCGACCGGGACGGACACCAGGCGCTCGGCCCCGGCGCCCCGGGGCGGTCCGAGGGTGACGGCCACATCCAGTTCGCCGGAGATGAGGGTGGCGGCGCTGCGGCTGGACGCCATCTCGTACAACTCCAGCCGTACATCGGGACGTTCGCGGCCGAACCGGGTCAGGACGTCCGGGAGTGGGTCGAGCAATGCGGAGGCGATGAACCCCAGGCGCAGCCGCCCCGTCTCGCCGCGCGCCGCCCGGCCGGCGTCCACTGTGGCCGCCGTCATCTCCTCCAGTGCCCGCCGCGCCCGGGCGAGGAACGCCTGGCCCGCCGCGGTCGGGAACACGCCCTGGCGCGTGCGATCGAACAGCCGGGCTCCTATCTCGCGCTCCAGGTCGGCGACCTGTTTCGAGAGCGGGGGCTGCGCGATGCCCAGCGCGTGGGCCGCCCGGCCGAAGTGTCCGTGCTCGGCGAGCGTGAGCGCGTACCGCAGATGCCGCGCCTCCATGACCACCCCTTCATACACAGAAAGTATCGCCACTCAGCGTGCCATATCTTCTGCTGGATGACGGGGCCGTCGCCGACTGTGATGGAACCCATGACGACCACCCCCAACTCCGATGTGAACGACACCGTCCTCGTCCTCGTCCACGGTGCCTGGCACGGCTCCTGGCAGTGGGCGGCGACGCAGCGCGCACTCGCCGGTCTCGGTGCCGCGAGCCTGGCTGTCGACATGCCCGGGCACGGCTTCGACGCCCCCCTGCCCAGCGGGTACCTCCTGCCTGGTCAGCCCGCTCTGCTGACCGAGAAGTCGCAGCTCGCCGCCGTGACCATGGACGACTGCGCCGATGCCGTCGTGGACACGCTGCGCCGGGTCCGCCGCTACGGCCGTGTCGTGCTCGTCTCCCACAGCGCGGGCGGCGGACCTGCGTCGCTGGCCGCGGAGCGCGCACCGGAGCTGGTCGACCGCCTCGTCTACCTCTCCGCGTTCGTCCCCGCCGGCCGCCCCCGGTTCTTCGACTACCTCAGCACCCCCGAGAACGCCACCGCACGGGGGCAGGGCCTCAACCTCGGTGATCCCGAGGCACTGGGCGCCGTACGCATCAACCCGCTCTCGTCGGACCCCGCTTACGTCGAGGAGCTACGGCAGACCCACTACCACGACACGCCCGTCGACCGTTTCGACCGCTGGCGCTCCGCGCTCAGCCCCGACCTGCCACTGGCCATCCCGACAACCCCGATCACCCTGACCGCGGCGCGGTGGGGCCGCATCCCACGCACCTTCCTGCGCTGCGCTCAGGACCGGGCGCTGGCGCCGGCCGCACAGGACCTGATGATCGCCGAGGCCGACCGAGCCATGCCGGGCGAGCCGTTCACCGTCCACACCCTGCCGAGCAGCCACAGCCCGTTTGCCGCCCGACCGCGGGAACTCGCCGAGGCCCTGGTCCGGTAACCGGCGGTCGGTTCCTGCTGCCGGTGGTGCTGAGTGCGACCTTCGTGCAGCTGCTCAGCGTCAATCGAAGGCGAAGCCAGCCGGGGCCGTGTGGTCGCTGCCCGCTGCCTTGTCCCGTGGATGCTGCTTCAGCGCAGGATCTGTCCTCGGGGGCGGCCTGCGCGAGGGTGCCTGACGCACGATCAGGTATGCGGCGCGCCACTGTCTGCTGCCAGGCGTGTGAGCCATTCCCGCAGTAGGTGCTGTTCGGCGTCGCTCAGGACGTCGGCGTCGTCGGGGAGAGCGGCGCGCAGCGCGCGGGCCGCCGCGGCGGGACCGGACTCCGCGGCGGGGACCGTCGGTTCGGCGCGGGTGACGGCCGCGATCATGGACTCGCGCAGGACGGTCAACAGCGCCGGATTGCGGCGGTCCGCGGGGGTGGAGTGCCAGGTGGTGACGGCGCCCTGGCCGGTTGCCCGGATGATCTGGCCGGCCAGCTCCTCGTCGACCCGCAGCCAGCCCCCGGCCGCCAGCCGACGCACCCGGCCGTGGAGGATCTCCAGGCCCGCGCGGTGTGCTGCGTCCGATTCCCGGCCGGTGGCTCGGTTCATCACCGCGAACAACTCGGGGCGGGAGACCCCGAACTCGACCACCATGTCCCAGCCGCGGCGCAGCTCCTGCACCGGGTCCTGCGGGGCGGGGTCGAGCTGCGCGCGTTTTCTCTCCAGGAACTGCGCGTAGCCGTGCTCGGCGACGGCCTCAAGGAGCCCCTCCTTGTCTCCGAAGAGGCGGTAGATCGCCGGCGGCTGCATGCCGGCCGCGGCGGCGACCGCGCGGGTGCTCACCGCGTCAGGGCCGCCGTTCTCCAGCAGCTCGACGGCTGCCTCGACGATCCGGCGCCGAGAGCTGTCGGTTGAGTCGCGCGTCACCATGAATCGATGATACCGACAATCTGCTTCCATCGGAATTTCCAGTGTTATCGTTGAAGTGCTTCCATCGGAACAGTGTCGGGAGAATCCATGATCATCGTTACCGGAGCCACCGGAAAGCTCGGCCGCCGCACCGTCGAGCGCCTCCTGCGGCGCGTCCCCGCCGACCGCGTCGGCGTCAGCGTCCGCGACCCCCGCAAGGCCCAGGACCTCGCCGACCGCGGCGTCCGCGTCCGACAGGGCGACTTCGACGACCCCGCCTCGCTCGTGCACTCCTTCGAAGGCGCCGAGCAACTGCTCCTCGTCTCCCTCGACCGCACGGGCCACGAATGCGTCAGCGGCCACCGCACCGCCATCGACGCCGCCGTGCGGGCCGGCGTCGGCCGCATCCTCTACACCAGCCAGATGGGCGCCGCCCACGACGCCCGCTTCCAGGCATGCCGCGACCACGCCCAGACCGAGGATTTGCTGAGCGCCACCGGCCTGCCCTGGACCGCGCTGCGCAACGGCTTCTACGCCTCCAGCGCCCTGCAGTTCCTGGAGCCCACCCGCCACACCGGCGACATCGCCCTCCCCGCCGACGGCCCCGTCGCCTGGACCGGCCACGACGACCTCGCCGAAGCCACCGCGGTGATCCTCGCCGAGGAAGCCCGCTTCGAGGGACCCACCCCGCCGCTCACCGGCCCGGCGGCGCTCGACTTCGACACCGTCGCCCAGATCGCGACCCAGACCACCGGACGACCCATCACCCGCACCGTCCTCCCCGACGACACCTTCCACGAGCAGGTCTTGGCGCACGGCGCCCCGGCCCCGATCGCCGACCTGATGCTGAGCATCTTCACCGCGGCGCGCAACGGCGAGTTCACCGCCGTCGACTCGACACTGGCCGAACTGATCGGGCGAGAGCCCACCACCTTCCGCACCCAACTGGAGCGTGCCTGGGCCGAATAGATCCAGTGGGGCGCACACCCGGCCCCGGCCCTACTCGCCGCCCACAGAGGCGTATTGGCCACGAACGTTGTTGACGGTGGGCGACGGATACGTGATCAAAAGTGCCTGCGTTGGACCTCGCGTTGTCCTTCGTCGAGCCGCCCGCCTCCCGGCCGCGGGTGGGGGGACCGGTCCCTGGGGCTGCCCACGGCGGCCCGCTCGCGATCGCCGTCGACGGTTACGCGATCGGCTGATGCCTTGGGTGAGCCCGTGGCCTGTCAGATCGAGTTCGTGCCTCAAGTTCGTTCACAGAACGGGACGTTCAGGGTGCCGGGGTCGCTGCGACGAGGACCACCTGGCTGTCCTGGGCGTGTTCGAGTACGCGTACCTGGAGCCCGCAGTCGGTCAGCTGGTCGGCCACCGCCGCACTGTCCTGGTAGAGGTAGCGCCAGACCACCACGGTGTCGTCCGGCTCGAACGACACCGTTCGGCTGCCTCCCACGGCGTCGAAGGTCACGGTGACCGGCTCCAGGAACCGTGCGCGGACGAAGATTTCGCTGCGCGTCCGGTCGAACCCGGTTTCGGTGACGTACCAGGAGCGGTCGATGGCAAGCAGGTCCAGTCCCGCCAGCTGCTGCGGCTTGTGCGGGCCGCCGACGCTGACCTGGTTCATGAACGCGGGCCTGTCGGCGCCGATGTCGATGCGCAGCGTCAGTAGCAGCACGTCCTGGTCACTCATGGCGCCGCGCACGTGGCGTAGCACCTGGTTCGGTTCGGCGAAGTTGTACAGCGTCCCGCCGGCCAGGATGACGAAGCGGAACGGCTCGGCACCGGAGTGCCCGGAGGTGCGCTCGGGTGCCAGGACCCGCTTGAGATCCGGCCCGGTGAAGTCGCCGTGCCACAGCTCGAAGTTTTCCGCGTGGTCCGGGAATTCGGATTGCAGGTTCTCCCTGGCCAGTTCGAGGATCTCGGCGCTGATGTCGACGGCGCGATAGCCGGCCAGGCGGGTGCGCTCCAGCAGGTGGCGGATCAGACCGCGTACCGGACGCGTGGTGCCCGGCCCGAGATCGACGAGCTGGATGGGTGACGATGGCGGGGCAAGGGCGAGGAGTTGCTCGGCGTGCCGGGCGAGCAGGCTGTTGATGTCACGCAGCATCGGCACGAGGTCGGGGTTGGACGGTACTTCGCCCGCCCGCCACATTTCGCTTCCCTCGCCGAGGTAGGTCAGTTGGTAGGGGAACTCGGCGCGGAGGCTGAGCGAATCGGCGACTGCATCCACCTGGGCAGCCGAGTAGAGGCGACAGAAGTCTTCGCGCGGGGTCACCGCATGCCGTTGTATGCCCATGGCGGAGAGTAGACCGTCAGCCGTATGTATCCGTCCAGCATGTGCTACGGCCTTTGGCTGAGTTCAGCCGACTGTTGGCTGCTCCTTCAAGTCCGACCCGCGGTGTTCCCAACTTCGTGACCAGGAGTTCGTACTTTCCCCGGCCGCGGCTCACGGGCTGCCGCAACTTCGGGATTTCTGAAGGGTTCTCATCGCCCCGAGCGGTTGAGCGCTCCGTTGCGGCTGCGATCACCCCGGCGGCGCGGCTCGTCGTCGCGCTCGCGGCGGTCCGCGCCGCCCGGGCCGCCCGGGCCGCCCGGGCCGTCCGGATCGGCGCCCTCATGCTCGATGACGTCGATCTCGGTAACCGCCGGTTGACCATCGCCGGACGTGCCCGCCCGCTCGACGACCTCACCCTGAAGCTCCTGGCGGACTGGCTCGGCCACCGACGCCGCACGTCTGGGTTCTGCCGTCAGTTTTCGGGGAGCTGCGGCGGCACAGATTCCAGTCCGTCCAGGGTGAGGTCGAGGAGGCGTTCGGCCTGCTCTCGCTGCTCGGGCTTGGCCGAGGTGAGGGCGATGCCGGCGAGGGCGGCGAACATGTCGGTCGGACTGACGTCGGACCGGATCGTTCCGGCCCTCAGCGGGCGTCCTGCATCTCGGGCCATCGGCGGTTCTCCCCCTGTCTCCACTTGCTAAGCGGAGGTGCCACCACTTAGTGTCGATGAAGTGGAGGCGCCTCCACTTTCACTTTAGGGCATGGGCATGGGCATGGGCATGGGCTCGGCCTGCCCGCACTCCACTTCTGGAAGGACCGCCAACCGTGTCGGGAATTGAGGGCAAAGTCGTGGCGATCACGGGCGCCAGCAGCGGCATAGGAGAGGCGACCGCGCTTCTGCTCGCCGAGCGTGGCGCGAAGATCGTCCTCGGGGCACGCCGTCCGGAGCGCCTTGAGGCCCTGGCCGCCCGCATCGAAAAGGCCGGCGGTGATGCCGCTTGGGCCCGCACGGACGTGACACGACGCGAGGACCTCGCCGGCCTCGTCAAACTGGCACGCGATCGGTACGGCAAGCTCGACGTCCTCGTCAGCAATGCCGGGATCGGTTTGATCTCCCGTCTGGACGACCTGCGCGTCGAGGACTGGGAGGAGATGATCGACGTCAACCTCAAAGGCGTCCTGTACGGGATCGCCGCAGCCCTTCCCGTCTTCCGGGAGCAGGGTTTCGGGCATTTCGTCAACACCGTGTCCACCGCCGGACTGCGCATCGTGCCGCTCCAGTCGGTATACGCCGGCACGAAGAACGCCGTGCGCACCATCTCCGAGGGCCTGCGCCAAGAGGCCGGCGACAGCCTGCGGGTGACCGTCGTTTCGCCCGGCGCCGTCCGCACGGACTTCGCCGAGCGCATGGATCCGGCTGCGAAGGTCCAGATCGACAAGATGATGGAGATCGCTCTTTCGCCGGACGCGGTGGCCCGCGCCATCGCCTTCGCCATCGAGCAGCCGGACGGTGTCGATGTGGGCGACATCGTCGTTCGCCCCACCGCCCAGGGATAGGTCTGCGCAGCCACCCAGCCCACCCCCGCGTTCCTAACGAACCCGCGGGCCTCGCCGGTGTCGGGAAACATCGGTACAGCCGTTGGAGCTGAGGGCGATCACGGTCAGTGGGTGCGGCGTCCCGGCGGCCGGGAGGAGGGGCGCAAGCCGTTGCGGGCGAGCAGGTGTTCTGGCGCATCGCGTCTTGCCGATGGCAGGATGAGTTCCATGGTGATCACCAGAAAGGCCCATGCCGCGTAAGCGTCCTGGCGCGATCCGCGCCGTGCGGGAGCGCCGACCGCCTGAGTGGGCTCGTGAGCTGCCCCCCATCGATCGCCTGTCCCGCGTGATGCGAGTGCGGCAATCCACTTGGTGGAGTACGGCTATGGCGGCTGCGAGGTCCAACCGGGGCGTACCTCGCAGTTTCTCTTCAGCTACCGGAAGTTCTTGCGGCAGCCCGGTCGGAAGCTGAGGTTGACCGCCTCGGAGTGCCCGTCCTGTCCGGGGTGCCAGTACGACGATGTCGCGGTGGTCAGGGACGCGCTGGAGCATGTGGTGGGCATGCTCCCGCTTCCGGCGCGTACCGAACTGCGACGGCTACTTGCCGGACTCGATGCGGAGTTCCGCCGCAGGACACTTCACGATCCTGATCCAAGCCATTGGCTGGACTGGAGCGGAAAGCCGTACCCGCTGCCCAACATCCGGCAGGAGAACGGATGTCGAGGGTGGTCACCCACCCTTCGGCGTCCGGGCAGTCCGGGAACTGGTCCAGCGCCACCCGCCGGTGGGTTGTGCCTGCCGTGGGAACTCCTGCCCTTCCGCCGGGCGGAGTTGAGTACGGGTACTCATGTACGCCACCGCCAGTTGCGGCACCCTGCACCCATGACCGATGCCTTTCCAGCACCGGCACGACGACGCCCCTGGTCGCGCCGAACGCGCCTGGGTGTGGACCTCGCCCTCGCGATCCCGCTGTTCCTCTTGGAGACGGCGTGGCTCGTGGTGGACTGGATTTACGGCTACGGCCTGGAGCTATGGGCCGCGCAAGGGGAACAGGCGCGGATCGACGTGGCCAGCCTCGCGCATACGGGTCGGGTACGGGTGCTGCTGATCTCCGTACTGATCGTGGCAGTTCTCGCGGCAGTCTTCCGCGCCCGCTGGACGGTGATCGCACATCTGCTGGTGGCCCTCCTCACGTACGGATCGCTGACGCTTGCGCAGTACGACTGGGAGCGCAGGCACGCCCCGCCACCCGGGTGCGTCCGCTACAGCGCGAACTGCTGAAGCCACCGGGCGTGGATCGAGCCGCGGTGCCGTCTGGCGTGCGCTCCGTGAGTGGCGCCGTGTGTGCACCACCCGAAACGCGTGGGTACATGGCGGCTGTCCGGTCCGCCGTCCCGGCCCGTGGTTCCGCGCGGGTGTGTCGCAGGCTGTTGCCCCGGAAGGCAGTTATCCGTTGGCTCCGGTGCCCGCGTTCGCCGTGGTGCAGTTCTTGGAGCGGACAGTGGGCATGCCTGGGCTGAGTCGGAGGGCGGCGCTGCTTACCGACTCTCCGGTCGGTTCGGCGGTTTCCCTGGGTGCGGCCCAAGGGGTGCGGGGTTGTGGGTGTCGGAGTCGACGGTTGGACCGCTGACTGGCGTGCTGGACGGTCTGGCCTCAGGGGCAGCCTGGCAATGGCGCTCCCCTGAAACTCGCTATTCGTTGATGCGTCAATGATTGCGCGGTGAGGCAGGTGCAAACGGAGCTATTAGGCGTTGCGTTCGCGGGCTCTCGATCGTTGGATATGCATGCTGTTGTTCGTGGGGTCCGTGACATGGAACGCCTGTACTTCCACGAAAGGGACGGCATGGCCGCCAGCGCAACGCGTCGTCTGTATGAAGCTTTTCCCTTTCCTTCGCCCGGAGTGAACCGGCCGCTGATCGACGTCGTGGCAAACGAGTTGCCCCTGGTCGTCGAAGGCGGCCTGCGTGACGGCTGGTCGGTGCTGGACGCAGGGTGCGGCACCGGCCACACCATGATCGGCCTGGCCCGTGCCTATCCGAACGTGCACTTCGTGGGGCTGGAACCGTCCAACGCCTCACGCGGTATTGCACAGCGCCTGGCCGAGCGGCACGGCATCACGAATGTGGAGTTCGCCGACGGCGCGATGCCGGACGCCGTACTTGAGCGCCGTTTTGAATTCGTCTACAGCTTCGGTGTCGTCCATCACCTTCCAGATCCAAAGGCAGGGCTCAAGTGGCTTGGCGACCACCTGGCCGACCACGGGCTACTGCATTTGTGGCTGTACAACGCCATCGGTGAGATCCAGCGCATGCGTGATCGCGAATTGGTCCGGTTGATGGCTGCGGATGAGGATAGCCATGGGCTCGACGTCGTCAGGGCTCTCGGGCTCTCTCTGTCACTTGACGCCTACGGCATGCCTGGTGCCTGGGCCGGCGCCGCACTGGACCAGGAGGAACAGGACGTCTTCGACGCGGACGCCTACCTCAATCCCGTGGTGCACACCCTGCGGTTCGGCGACCTCCCCGAGCTGTTGGACGGCGTGACCGACTGGGTGGCGGCCGATCGCGTCTATGGGCCCGATGGCGCCCCGTACCTGGATCTGAGCGGCACCGGTGAGTTTGCCGCGCAGGGTCCCGAGGTGCTGCGCCCCGAAGACCTCTTCGAAGATCCCGGGCTACGGACCCGGATCGGGGGCCTCGGCAACCTCGATCGGCTGCGGGCGGTGGAACTCGTCCAACGGCCCACCGGCTTCCGGGTGCTGGCCGGACGGGGCCGTTCCCTACACCGGTGTACCCGGCGCGTCGCCGGAAATCTCCTGACCGGACCTGCCCGCGGGGCTCCGCTCCCCTGAGCGCCAGGACTGTAGCGCGGCACAAGGCCGCATCCAGTGCGAAGCAGGGGACGTCCCCCGCGGCTCCCAAGGAAAGGTCCTTCACCTCCGTGCTCGACCCCCGTATCAAGGAATGCTTCCTCGACGGCCTCAACGCGGCCCCGCCTCCGGAAGCGATGACTCCCGCCGCACTGCGTGCCGCGCTGGAAGGCATGCTCACCTTCTGCGCCCCGCCTCCCCCCATCGCCCAGGTCGTCGACGGCACGACCTCGGAAGCCGCCAGGGCGGTGCCGTTCCGTGTCTACCACCCGAAGCCGGGGACCCCCCTGCCGCTGGTCGTGTACTTCCACGGCGGCGGTTGGACAGCCGGCGGCATCGCGTTCATGGACCCGCCGTTGCGGGCCTTGGCGGTCGAGGCGGGCGTGGTGGTGCTCAGCGCGGGGTACCGGCTCGCGCCGGAGCATCCCTTCCCGGCCGGGCTGCACGACGCGCAGGCCGTCACCTCCTGGGCATTCGAAAACGCCGCCGCACTCGGGGCCGACCCCGCGCGGTTCGCGGTCGCCGGGGACAGCGCGGGCGCGGCCCTCGCGGCCGTCGTCGCACTGGAAGCCCGCGGTTCGGCCGTCTCCATCGGCCACCAGCTCCTGATCAACCCGGCCGTCGACCCGCGCATGAACACCGCCTCGTACCGGGAGTTCGCCACGGGCTACCAGAACAGTGCGTCGATGATGAACCTGTGCTGGCGCACGTACCTGAACCGGCCCGACGGGCCCTTGGACGACGTGCCCTGGCAGGCCGCCCCCGTCTTCGCCCCTGATCTCTCCGACCTACCGCCGGCCAGCGTCCTCACGGTCGAGTACGACCCGCTGCGCGACGAGGGCGAGGCATTCGCCGCGCGGATGGCCACCGCCGGCGTGCCGACCACGTTCGTGTGCTGCCCGGGTCTCATCCACTGCGCACTCCACCTGGATGGCGTGGCCCCTCGCGCAGCCTCCCTACGGCAGCACGCGGCGCGGGCGCTGACCACCGCGTTCGCCTGACCCAGCCCCCGTTCCGGACAGAGAGGACCTCGCATGGCAGACGACGCGCACGCCCCGATGTACGGGGCCATCGCTGAGATCTACGACCGACTGGACGACTGGATCGTCGCGACCTGGCACGAGCAGCCCGTCTCCGGGCGGGTGGCCTTCCTGCGCAAGCGCTGGGAGCAACGCGGCGGCGAGGTGCGGGACGTGCTGGATCTGTGCTGCGGCACCGGCAGCGTGCTGCACGAGCTCAAACAGGCCGGCTACGCGGTCACCGGGCTTGACCAGTCCCCGCAGATGCTCGGCCTCGCCAGGCAGCGCCTCGGAGACGGAACCGCACTGATCCACGCGCAACTGCCCGACATCCCGGTGCCCGACGCCGCCATGGACGCGGTGTGTTCCACCGGCGCGGCGCTGAGCTACACCCCCGGTGAGGCGGAGCTGACCCGGATCCTCCTGGCCGCGCACCGCGTCTTGCGCCCGGGCGGCGTCCTCGTCTTCGACGTCCTGTCCCGCCACATGATCACCGAACACGCGGGCCGGCACGTATGGGCCGCGGATCAGGGCGACTTCGCCTTCATCTGGGAGTTCACCAACCCCGACGAGAAGTACAGCGACGCCTTCTACACGCAGTTCCTCCGGGAGGGCGGACCGACTTCCACCCGGTTTGTGCGTACCAGGGAGAAGCATCGGCTGTACGTCCTCGACCGCTCCCTGGTGCGCCGCAGCGCCGAGCAGGCCGGCTTCACCACGGCGGAGGTGCTCGACAACTACACCGACGCCCCCGCCCACGAGAGCACGCTCTACGACACCTGGGTCCTGACCCGCGCCTGAGGAGGTACACCGAGCATGATGCAGGGACAGCCGCACCAGGATGCGGGCATGCCCGAGCCGTACGCCGCGACCGCCGACGTGTACGACCGGCTCGTCGCGTACGCCATCGCCCAGTGGGGAGAGTCTCCCCGGCCGCGGATGGCCGACTTCATCGAGCAGGCATGGAAGGCTCGCGGGCAGCGCGTGCGCCGCGTGCTGGAGCTGTGTTGCGGCACCGGGCTGATGACCGAGGAACTGGTGCGGCGCGGTTACGAGGTGACCGCCGTCGACCGTTCCGAGACCATGTTGGCCCTGGCGAAGAAGCGGGTCGGCGGTGCAGCCGACTTCCGACAGATCGAACTCCCCGCCCCGCTGCCCGGCGACACGGACGCCGTGGTGTGCACCGCAGCCGCGTTCAACTACCAGTCCAGCGCGCACTCGCTGGGAGAAACCCTGCACGCCGTGGCCACGGTGCTGCCGGCCGGCGCGACGTTCGTCTTCGACATCGAGACTGCCGCGCTCCTCAAAGGACACTGGGGCAACCGCATGTGGGCCGCCGACGAGGGCGACCTGGCGTTCATCTGGAACTTCATCAGTAAGCCGGACACCACCTACTGCGACGTGCACTACACCCAGTTCACGCGCTCCGAAGCGGGACCGGACACCTACACCGGCACCCGCGAGGTGCACCGGCTGTACGCCTTCGACCACGACACCGTCCGCGCCCAGGCACGCGCCGCCGGATTCGCGCGGGCGGAGGTGTTCGACAACTACACCGAGCGCCCCGCCACCGACGCCACCCACTACGAGACGTGGTTCCTCACCCGGGACGAGAGCTGAGCCATGCTGATCTGCGGACTGAAACTCACCCACGACGGTGGCCTGGCCGTCGTGGAAGGCGGCAGACTCCTGTTCTCCGTGGAAATGGAGAAACTGGACAACAACCGGCGATTCCAACCGTTGGACCGTCTGGAGCTGGCGGAGGACGTCCTCGCCCGGGAAGGCGTCACCGGCGGCGACATCGACCGGTTCGTGGTGGACGGCTGGTTCGCCCCACTGGGCCAGGACCAGCGACACCCGGCCTTGCACGTGACCCACCGAGGGCGCCCGGCCACCCTGCCGGTGGCTCCCTACGTGGATCAGCCCGGCGCGGACGTGCTCGCCCGACACACCTTCGCCGGCCTTCCACTCGGCTCCGCGACGCACGCCTACAGCAGCTACCACCACAGCACCCAGCACCTCATGGGCGCCTACGCCACCAGCCCCTTCGCCCAGCGAGGCCAGGACGCCCTGGTACTGGTGTGGGACGGCGGCATGGTTCCTGTCCTGTACCGGGTGCAGCCCGAACCCCTCCACGTGGTCCGACTGGGCGAGCTGTTCCCCTTGTACGGCAGCATCTTCGCGGACTTCTGCGCCGCACTCCCGCCGTTTCGCAGCACCACGGCACCGGCCGCGCCCGACCCGCAGCTCATGCCCCGCAACCTGGACGTGGCAGGTAAGGCCATGGCGTACGCCGGGCTCGGCACGGACGACCCGGGCTTCGACGGGGTCCTCGCCGAGCACCTCGACGGCATGGACCTGTCCTTCACCATGGGTGACGACCTCGCCCGCGCCCTCACCGAAGGCCACAGCCCCCCGTGGCCCGACGCCTCGGACGCCGATCTCATCGCCAGCCTCCAGGGCTACCTGGGCCGCAGGCTGCACGCCGCCCTCAGCTCCGCCATGCGCGACGACGATCTGCCGCCCCGCCTGTGTCTGGCCGGTGGCTGCGCACTGAACATCAAATGGAACAGCCGGCTGCGCTCCTCCGGCCTGTTCGAGCAGGTATGGGTGCCGCCGTTCCCCAACGACTCCGGGGCCGCCCTGGGGGCCGCCACCGTGGAGTGGTCACGGACCGGCGAGCCGCCCGCCATGGACTGGTCCGTCTACCGGGGCCCCCAGCTCCGGCCGGCGGAGGGCGATCCGCCGGGCTGGACCTCCGCCCGCTGCGACATCGACGGACTGGCGCGCTTCCTCCACGACAGCGAACGGCCCGTCGTCGTCCTCACCGGGCGAGCGGAACTGGGACCACGGGCCCTGGGGCACCGCAGCATCTTCGCGCCGGCCACCGTCCCCGGCATGAAGGAGCACCTCAACCGCATCAAGGACCGCGAGGACTACCGTCCCGTCGCCCCGGTGTGCCTGGAACACCGCGCCCCGGAGCTGTTCTCCCCGGGCACCCCCGACCCCCACATGCTCTTCGACCATGACACCCGGGTCGGCTGGGAGGCCAAGGTACCCGCGGTCGTGCACCTGGACGGCACCGCACGTCTGCAGACCGTCAACGACCGGGAAGCGCCCTTCGTCCACGAGCTGCTGACCGCCTACGAGAGGCTGTCCGGCATCCCGCTGCTCTGCAACACCAGTGCCAACCACAAGGGCCGCGGTTTCTTCCCGGACGTCGCCTCGGCCGCGGCGTGGGGGCGCGTGCCGGCCATCTGGTCCGAAGGCCGCCTCTACCGCCGAGCATGAACACCTTCCGGACCGCGACGGCACGCGATCTCCCCGATGTCGCCGCCACCCTGACCGAGGCGTTCGCCGCCGACCCGCCGACCCAATGGGTCTTCCCGGACGGTGCCGCAGCGGTCTCCCGCTTCTTCTTCGGTGTCGCCGACCGTGCCCGCGAGGCCGGCGGGATCGTCGAACTGCTCCCCGGCACCGCCGCGATGATCGCCCTCCCCCCGCACGTACGACTACCCGACGCCCCAGCCCGCGGCAGACAGGCCGAGATGCAGCGCAGGCTGGGCGAACGCCGCCCCCGCACTCCGCACTACTACCTCCTCTTCTACGGCGTGCGCACCGCCCATCAGAGCTCCGGCCTGGGGGGACGGATGCTCTCCGACCTCATCTCCCTGGCCGACCGCGACCGCGTGGGCACCTACACCGAGGCCAGCACCTGGCGCGGCGCCCGCCTGATGTTGCGTCACGGCTTCCACACCGCACAGCCGCTGCGGCTTCCCCACGGGCCACCCATGTTCCCCCTCTGGAGAGACCCGATCCATGACCACTGCGACTGAGGGCGCGGAGCGTGCAGTTGACACCTGGCTCCAACGCATCCGCAAAGGCCCACCCGGACCTTTCCCACACCGTCTGGTCGCCCGCGCCGTACAGGCATACGGCACCACGGCCCTGCCCGCGCGCCTGAGAGGGCAGCTCGTCGAAGCCTGGGAGTGGGCCCGCAACTGCTCCCTTGAGCCCGGCAGCCAGGACTGGGCGACCGCTGCCTGGCTGGACTGCCTGACCGCCTCACTGCGCAACACTCCCTCCTACGGCGCGTACACGATGACGTCACTTTTCGGCCAGTGGAGCCGTCTGGGCGACTTCCCCCGACGCAACGCACAACTGTCCGCGCTGCTCACCGCAGACCTGATCCGGCACGAACTGCGGCGTGCCACCCACGAGGACCACCTCGGCGAACGCCGCTCTCGCACCACGGCAGCCACACTCCTCGCCCGCCATCTGGACGAGGACCACGGCTGGAGCGAAACCAACTGCCGACCCAAACACCAGGGTGGCCCGCAAGCCATACAGCGCTGCAACCACCTGCTGTCCGCAGGCGGCCGCGGGCTACCCACCACCCTCGCACTGCTGGTGGAGTCATCACTCCCGGTGGCCACGGCGGAGCCGGACGAGCCCCTGTTCATCCGCTCCGTACAGATCATGGAACTCCTCGCCGAGCAGGCCGCGTTCCACCTCGGCGAAACCCACCGGCAGGCAAACGCCACCGCCCCGGAGCCGTCCGCGCTGGCCGTTCGACTGCATGCCACCGCGGACAGCCTCGACCGTGCCCAGCACGTCTTCCGTCTGGTGTCCACCATCGATCCCACCCAGTTCGCCACCATCCGCGCGGCCACCGCAGGCACGGGCGCACTGCAGTCGACGGGCTTCGCGCGCTTGGAACGCTGCTGCCGCGGTGAGGACGCGCTGCGTCCGGAGACCGTGGACGCGGTCGGGCTCGCAACAGCTCCGGCCCCGGTCCCTTCGCTGTCCGCCACACTCGCGCGCGTCACCACCCGCCTGGAGGCACACAACCAGACCGCAGCCGAACAGTTACGCATGGCCATCCAGGCTGTGAACGAGCAGTGGCAACGGTGGAAGCGCACCCACCTCGGCGTTGCGAAGAAGATCATCGGCGATGTGCCGGGCACCGGCGGTACCGACGGTGTGCGCTACCTCGCCCGTCACCTTGAGGAACCGCTCCTGTGAAGCCCGCTGACGCGAAACCGCCCCACATGGACCACGACACCTTCCGTTCCCTGGGCCACCAGGCCATCGACTGGATCGCCGACTACTGGCAGCGCTTGGCGGATCGGCCCGTTGCTCCTCCCGTCGAACCCGGCAGCATCCGGGCCCAGTTGCCGACGGCCCCGCCCGAGTGCGGCGAGGACTTTCCCGTGCTGCTGTCCGACCTCGAACGGATCGTGCTGCCGGGCCTGCTGCACTGGCAGCACCCCCGCTTCTTCGGTTACTTCCCCGCGAACGCCTCCGGCCCCGCCGTCCTGGCCGAGCTGTTGTCCGCGGGCCTGGGCATCCAGGGGATGAACTGGAACACCAGCCCGGCCTGCACCGAGATCGAACAGCAGATGCTGGACTGGTTCGTGCACCTGCTCGGTCTACCCGAGCACCTTCGCGGTGGGGGAGTCATCCAGGACACCGCCTCCAGCGCCCTCCTGGTGGCACTGCTCACCGCCCTGCACCAGGCCAGCGCGGGCCGCACCCGCGACCACGGCACCGGCGGGTGCGGCTACCGGGTGTACCTGACCGCCGAGACGCACTCTGCGGCCCGCAAGGCCGCCGTCATCACCGGACTGGGCCTGCGGGCCATGTGCGAGGTGGCCACCGACGCCGACGGCGCCATGGACGCAGCCGATCTGGAAAGACACCTCCGGGCCGACCGGGCCGCCGGTCTGACCCCGCTGATGGTCGTGGCCACCCGGGGCACCACCTCCCATCTCTCCTTCGACCCCCTGGAGGACATCGGCCCCGTGTGCCGTCGGCACGGCGTGTGGCTCCACGTCGACGCCGCGTACGCCGGAGTGGCCGCGGTCTGCGACGAACTGCGCTGGGTCAACGACGGCGTGCGCTACGCGGACTCCTACTGCACCAACCCGCACAAGTGGCTGCTGACCAACTTCGACTGCGACCTGCTGTGGGTGGCCCACCCCGAAGTCCTCGTCAGCGCCCTGAGCGTGCTCCCCGAATACCTGCGCAACTCGGCCTCCGAATCGGGCCGGGTGACCGACTACCGGCACTGGCAGGTCCCACTGGGCCGGCGCTTCCGCGCACTGAAACTGTGGTCCGTCCTCCACTGGTACGGCGCCGAGGGGCTGCGCGCCCACATCCGCACCGGCGTACGGCACGCCCAGCTCTTCGCGGACCTGGTCGGCGCCGACGACCGCTTCACCTTGGTCACCCCTCCCGCCCTCGGCCTGGTGACGTTCCGTCAGACCGGGACGGACGAGGAGAACCGGAACCTCCTGCAAGCCATCAACACCGAGGGGACCACCTTCCTCACCCACTCCGAGAAGAACGGCACCTTCTTCCTGCGCTTCGCCGCTGGCGGCACTCTCACCGAGGACCACCACGTACGCGAAGCATGGCGCGCTGTCCAGAACGCGATCCCTCGCGCACCACACCTCGCCGGCGGCTCGGCTGATGCGCTGCCCGAGTAGGGACCGGCGCATGCGGCTGGTGCTCCGGTCGTTCGCCGGCCGGAGCCGAGGCGCCTGGCTCAGCTCGTCGTGGGCCTGCTCGCCGTCGTCGCGCGTGCAAGCCCGGGCCCACGACGGCCCTCAGCAAGCCGTCCGGTCGGACGCGGGCGACGTCGAGCGTCGCGCCTGCCCGAGGCCGGCCCGACGGCTGCCGGACCGCAGCAGCACCCCCGACACCAACTCCGCGCGCTGGCAAGGGACATGCGCTCATTCGGTGATGGGGTAGCGCGGGGCCTGCGGGCCTTCGATGGTGATCCATTGGAGTTCGGTGAACGCCTCCAGTCCGGCCCGTCCGCCGGACTTGCCGTAGCCGCTGTTCTTCACCCCGCCGAAGGGGACCTGCGGTTCGTCGTCGAGGGTGGCACCGTTGATGTGGCACATGCCGGTGTTGATGCGTTTGGCGAGGTCCAGGGCGAGGGGGACGTTGCGGGTGAAGATGGCCGAGGTGAGGCCGTAGTCGTTGTCGTTGGCTACGCGCAGGGCCTCTTCGTGGCCGTCGACGGTGATGATGGTGACCATAGGGCCGAAGGACTCCTCCTGGTAGACGCGCATGCCGGGTGCGACATCGGCCAGCACGGTCGGGGCGAAGCACGGGCCGTCGGCCGTTCCTCCCGCCAGCAGGCGCGCACCCGCTCCGACGGCGTCCTGGACCAGGCCGGTCAGGCGGGAGACGGTGTTCCGGCCGACGACGGGGCCGAGCACGGTCCGCGGATCACGGGGGTCGCCGTAGGTGATGGTGCCGGCCAGGGCGGCGAGACGCCGGGTGAACTCGTCCGCGATGGCACGGTCGACGATGACGCGTTCGGTGGACAGGCAGCCCTGGCCCGAGTTGGCGAACGCGCCGAAGCCCACTGCGCCGACCGCGTGGTCGAGGTCGGCGTCGGCGAGGACGATGACCGGTGCCTTGCCGCCGAGTTCGAGGATCGCCGGCTTCAAGTGCGAGGCGGCCTTCTCGCCGATGAGGCGGCCGACTCGGGTGGAGCCGGTGAAGTGGACGCGCCGGACGGCCGGGTGCGCGATGAGTGCGTCGACGACGTCGGGGGCGTCCTCGGGTGCGTTGGTGACCAGGTTGAGCACCCCGTCGGGCAGTCCGGCCTCGGTGAAGCACTCGGCGACCAGGCCGTGGGTGCGCGGCGTCTGCTCCGATGCCTTCAGCACGACGGTGTTGCCGAGGACCAGCGCTGCGGGGAGCGAGGCGCCCACCAGCAGCGCCGGGGCGTTCCAGGGAATGATGCTCGCGACCACGCCGACCGGCTTGCGGATCGCGATCGAAGTGCGCCCCGAGGTCTCGGAGGGGATGACCTCGCCGGTCAGGCCCTCGTGGGCGGCGCTCGCCGCGTAGCGGATCTTCTCGGTGAGGACCTTGACGTTGTAGGCGCCCCAGGCGGCGGGGCCGCCCATCTCGGCGGTGATCGCCTCGGCCAGTTCCTGGGCCCGCGCTTCCAGCTTCTCGGCCGCTGCCCACAGGATGCGGCGGCGCTCGCTCGGTGCCAGCGCAGCCCAGGCGCCGAATGCCTGCTCGGCTGCTTCGGCCGCGCGCACGACGTCCGCGGTGCAGGCGGCTGCGGCGCGGGAGGCCACCTGGCCGGTGAACGGGTCGTGTGCCGCGTAGCTCCGGCTGTGCGCCGCCGGCTGCCATGCGCCGCCGATCAGCAGCCGCTGGATGGGGGGCTCGGTGGTGGGGGTCATGTGCTCTCCCGTCCTGCTCGCCCCGCCCTCGGGGGCGGGGCGAGCGGTGGTGGTGTGCGGGCGTCGGGGTTACCGCTGGGCGGCCAGGCCGTCGCGGTGGATGCGGGTCTGCTCGGCGACACGGCGGCCGAGGTGGCGCGCGGTGCTCAGGTCGGCGTCGTGCACGGCGGCGGTGTCGTTGAAGCTCTGCGCACCGGCGCCGAGGTAGAAGCCGAGCCGGTTGTCGTCCCCGGGGCTGGCGGCCGTGGTGTTCCAGCCCGGCAGCAGGCCCAGGCTGACCCAGAGCATCCCGTGCTGGGCGGCCAGGAGGGCGAAGTACTGCAGGGTGTGCATCTTGTCCCCGCTCATGGAGCCGGAGTTGGTGAATCCGGCGGCGAGCTTGTCGCTCCAGGCACGGGTCATCCATCGCTTGCTGGTGGCTTCGGCGAAGGCGTGGAAGGCCCCGGAGGCGGTGCCCATGTAGGTGGGGGAGCCGAAGATGATGGCGTCGGAGCCGTCCAGCACCTCCCAGTCCGTGTCGCTGAGCGAGGCGACGTCCACGCGGTGGACCTGCGTCCCGGAAACGGAGTGCGCGCCGTCGGCCACGGCCGTGGCGATCTGCGCCGTGTGACCGTAACCGGAGTAGGAGGCGATGCTGATCGAGATGTCGGACACGGTGTTTCCTCTCATGGCGCCGGCGAGTGCTGGCGCGGCGTCTTCGGATGCCGACGAGGTGGACTGACCGTCCGCTCGGGCGGCGAAGAGGTGGGGGACGCGCTCGTACGGCCCGTGGTGCGCGGCCGGGACGAGAGGCCCATGGACCCCTGTGTGGGTGCGGGCCTGTTGAGGAGCAGCCCTTGATCGACGATCACCTTTATCGGTGATCCGCGATTGAGCGTAGCACTGATAAGGCGGCGATACGCAAGAAGGCGTATCGTTGTTCCATGGATGAGGGAAGGCACGCCGCCAGGTATCGGGTTCTGCAGGTCGCAGCCGAGCTGCTGGAGGAGGGCGGCAGCGAGGCGGTTTCGACGCGGGCCGTCGCCACCGCGGCAGGGATCACGGCGCCGGCGCTCTACCGGATGTTCGGGGACAAGGACGGACTGCTCGCCGAGCTGGCCACCCACGGATTCGAGATGTACCTGGCCGAGAAACACGAGGCACTGTCCCGATCCGAGGACCCGGTGGCCGATCTCCACCGGGGCTGGGACCTGCACGTCGACTTCGGCCTGCGACACCCCGCGTTCTACCTGCTCATGTACGGAACGGCCCGCCCCGGTCGCAAGCCCCCGGCCGCCGACGAGGCGCACGCCCTGCTGGTGAGCCTGCTCGAACGGGCCGCCGCCGACGGCCGCCTTCGGGTGCCGGTGGAGGAGGCAACCCACGTGGTCCACGCCGCGACAACCGGTGCCACCCTGGCGCTGATCGGCGAAGAGGCGTCACAGCGGAAACCGTCGACCTCGACGCGACTGCGGAACATCGTCCTCGGATCCATCACCACCGACCCACCCGTCGTCGCCACCGGCGCGGACCGGGCATCCCGAGCGCTCGCACTCGATGCCGCGCTCACCCTCGAAGACGGCGCCGCGCCCCCCTTGCGTGCGACCGAGACCGCGCTGCTACGCGACTGGCTGCGCCGCCTCGCCGAGTAGACCACCCAACGGCGCCCAGGAGCTGCCCGACCGTGCCGGCCGGCCTGGACGGCTCCGGCCGCACTGCGCTGGTTCGGGGTGCGGGTGCGGTGCGGCCGTCAGCTATGGCTGATCTGAAGGAAGTTGCGGATGAGGGTGGCCCGTTCCTCCCTCCGCTCCCCGGACAGTCCGGGCCGACGACGGTGTGGTGCGCGGCCGGTACGTCCATGACGGGGCTGCAACTGGCGTCGATACTTCCGCCGGCGCCATGGGCAAGCAGAAGCCCCGGCTCTCGGACCGCTGTCGTCCGGTCGCGCCTCCACCTTTGTCGCGCGCTGCCCCGCTGCCTGGCTGCCTGGCTGCCACGGCGGTCTCTCGGCTAGGTGGTTGGGCGGGGCGAGGTCCGGGCGGTTACCGGTCATCAAGGCGTTGAAGGATCTGCGTGAACTCGCCGTTCTCGAGCAGGCCAGTGAGGACCTGGGTCATGTTGGTGATGCCGGCATCGCGGACGATGAGACCGTCCGAGACTCAGAAGTAGCGGCCTGCGAGGGCTTCCCCGCTGGCGGCCCATCGCTCCATGAGGAGCTCGATCTGGGCGAGGGTGATGATGGTCGCGCTCCACCGGGAGCCGTCCTCGAGGTCCACGAAGACGTCGACGTTGTCCACCAACTCCACGTCCTCTTCGGCACTCGGCAGGAACGCGGCCTCGAAGTGCTCTGTGCGGACGCGGTACCAGGGGCCGTCCCAACTGCCCGGCGCTGTGCTGTGGCTCATCGGGAGAGTGTTGCCGGGCCGATTCGCACTCCTCAACCGCATTGCCGGACCCGGGGCGTAACCTCGCGGAGGGGGCCTCGTTACGCAGCGGAGGGTTCGCGGGAGGGGAGGCGTGTATGGCCTGGATCTGCCCATTGTGTGGCAGTGCCAACGGGGTGCCGTTCATCAAGAGTCCGCCTGATGGCCTGCATCCCCTTCCGTGCTTGCACTGCAAGCGCAGTGTCTCCGTGGCGCACGCGCCCATGGCTGAGCTGGTGGCCTCCGCGCCGTGCGGCACTGGCGGTTGCACCGGTGCGGTCGTTGACCGCTTTCGGTATGGCCCGCAGGCTCAACTCGTGGCGGTGGACGAGGGATGCTGCACGTCATGCGGCATGCGCAAGCCGCGGGAAGCGCCCCGAACGGGGCGGTGTCTGCCCTCACCCGGTCCCAGGGGACACCTGCCCTCGCGGGCCGACCGAGTGGGTACAGAGGAGAGCTGAGGAAGTAACGATGACTCCTGCCTGCCCCGCCTGTGGAAGTCCGATGCGGCTGAACCACGCGACCGTACAAGTACCCGCTGGCATCTGGTGGGTGTGCTGCGACCAGTTCTATCGGCGCCACGAGGGCGAGCACGAAATGCCAGCCGATCATCCACTCAAACGGCTGGGCATCGTCAGGTGAGCGACCGTCACAAAGGAATGGAAGAAGACGAACCGCCCGAGAACATCACCTTGCCGGGGTCCGGTACTCATCGCGACGATGACGACGAGTAGCTGAAGGCAGCCGGGGCGAAGTTCCCCCTGCGGCTGCCTGAACTGCGTCGCTGGCCGCCTACGAGGAACAGAATCGGTTCTCTGATCCACTTCTTGTGGGTCAGTGACGCGGCGTCACGAGACCAGTACGCCGATCCTCGTAGGCCGGCCCCGGTACGGGCAGTCGGACAGTGACTGGGCGCAGTCATGGCCGGGACGGGTCCTCGGCACCGCGCATACGGTGACCGGGGCCTGGTCGTGTTCTTCGATGGCGCTGGCATCGCCGACCTCGGGCGGGACGGTGGTGATTCAGCTGAAGGTCGCCTCAAGGGGCCGGTGCACGACGCTCGCCGCCCCAGAGGGATCGGTGTTCTCCCTGGCCGTACCCCAAACGTCGGCTTGACGCCGCCGCCCGCGACCGCGGTGCCCGGGAACCGCCGAGGTCCAGCCCCATGACAGGCACGGGCTCGGCGGGCCGGCCACGCGTCCGCGCGCACCTGCCGTGGTGCGGGCCGGCCTTCTCCTACCACCGATGCCAGGTCGACCGCTGCTCCGCTGCTCGGCCACGCGCGCAGATTTGGCAGGCAGGAGCCACTTTTCCCCATGGCCGGTTCTCTATGACCCATCTGGGCCAAATCGCTCTGTCTGCGGTGCCGTGGTGCAAATAGTGACGAAGATTGCCCCCAGCGTATGGCCGCCGATGTCGGGCGCCTACGCCGTCCTTCCCGAATCCGCAGAGGAGTGCCGTGGCCACCGATGACCGCGAATTACTGCTGAGCCGCAATCCGGACAAGCGCGCCCTGAGCGAGAAGATGCACCGCCTCGGCTTCGGAAGCTATTACGACTTCCCGGAGAAGATCCCGGCCATCAAGTCGACCGAAGTGCCCGCCAACCACTGGAAGGACCCCGTCGGCAACAACAGCGACGGCTACGGGGTCGTCGGCAACTGGAAGGTGATGAGCTACTACCGGGGCGTGCCGGCCTACGTCGGGGACCCGGTCTTCAACGACACCCCTGACGACGCCTCGATGACGGTGGGCGGGTCCCGGACCATCGGCTCGGAGTACACCTTCGGTGTCGAGTACTCGGCCGAGGCGGGCTTCTTCGACCTGGTCAAGGTCTCCACCACGTACTCCTTCAGCGCCAGTTGGAGCGAGTCGACCACCTTCTCCCAGTCGATGACCGTGAACATCCGGCCGGGCTGGGTGTCCTGGATCGAGGTCTCGCCGGTGGCCCGTGTCCTCGACGGCGACTTCGTCTACCTGCGTGCCGCCTCCGGGACCCGGAAGATCGGCAAGTTCAGCGGCGTCATCGAAGCCCCAGGCATCGAGGGCAACTTGAAGGACCTGTACACCCTGCGCTCCACCCCCATGACCGACGCCCTCGCCTCCGAGGTGCGCGCCCTGGCCGGCCAGGCCGAATCCGCAGCGCAGGCGGTCGACGGCGGTGGACTGCGCTTCCCCGCCGAGTTCCTCTCCGACGACCTGCGCACGCGGGCCGAGCGGTACGACCTCGACCACTGACCGGAACGGGCCCAGGAGGCGAAGATGAGCACCGACGACACCGCCCGACCCGCAGATCCGGCCGCGATCGAGGCGGACGCCGCCCAGCGCGCAGCCAAGGACGACGAGTCCGGGATCCTGTCCGACCAGTACTTCATCCACTACAAGGACAAGGACAACGCCAAGCGGCGGCTCGGCGCCAACATGCCGTTCCTGCTCTACTGGTGCAAGGGCACGGGGGACACCTACTATCCCGTCGGCCTGTGGGACAACAAGGATTTCTCCCCCAAGAGCTCGGTGGACAAGTCCGGCATCGTCCAATGCCGTTTCGTGACCGCCGACGGGGACCTGGACAACCACACCGTCAAGGACGCCGAGTTCCAGTACCGCGTCGGTAACGGTTCGTGGTCCCGGCCGGTCCAGCGCAAGGGCAAGTACCACTACATCGCCCACTCCGGTTCCAGCAACACCATGCGCAAGATCAACAACTGGAACATCTATCCGGAGCAGATCCGGTTCGCGCTGCGCTTCGACATCTCCGGCGTAGGCGACTCGTGGATCTCCGAGGACGAGTACACCGGCTCGATCCGGATGCGGGACAGCACCGGCGACCGTGCCTGGCTGGCCGCGGTCCGCCACGGCACCACCTGGGACGATCCCTTCGGCAGCAAGGCCACGTTCGCCCCACGCTCCTGGAACAGCGACCTCGGCAAGGGCTGAACCGTAGCCCACCCACCCCGCGTGATCCGCCCCTGAACGACCGCGCCACGGGCGCCGCGCCGCACCGTGCTTGTCCGCCCGGCCCGTACCAAGGCTGGGCGGACATCACGCGGGACGTCGTGGCGGCAGGCTCCCGCCAAGGTTCTGGCGAAGATCGGATCGGGACACGGGGAGTTGGTGTTCCAGGAGGAACGGGCGCGGCGTACGCTACGTGACCATGTCGCGACTCACGGATGGTGCGGGCGGGGGAGGCACCGGCCTCGGCGCGGTGCGGCAGGCGGTCGTCCTGGCCGGCGGCTTCGGCAGCCGGTTACGGCCACTGACGCGGACCCGGCCGAAAACGATGGTCGAAGTGCACGGAATTCCGATCCTGCGCCATCAACTCGACTGGCTCGCCGAGTCGGGCGTGGAACAGGTCGTCGTCTCCGCGGGGCACCTGGCGCCGGTGATCGGCGACTACCTCGCCGCGCACCAGCTGCCGCTGCGGGCGGACGTGGTCGCCGAGGAACGGCCCCTGGGCCGAGGCGGCGGGCTCAAGTTCGCATGCACCGCCCTGACCTGGCCCGAGGAGCCGTGGTTGGCGCTGTACGGGGACATCTGGACGCGGTTCTCGCTTGCGGGGATGTTCGCCCACCACCGGCGTCACGCGGCGCTGGCCACGGTCGCCCTGCCTCGACCCTGGCTGCCCAGGGGCAGCGTCGACTGTGACGAGCGGGGCCGAGTGACCACGCTCGTCTCACACGCGCCACCGCCGTTACGGGTCAATGGCGGCGTCTACATCTTCGAACCGCGCGTTGCGGAACTGCTGCCCGACGAGGGGGACCACGAGCAAGGCACCCTCCCTCGTCTGATCCAGGAGCGGCAACTGATCGGCTATCTGGTGGACGGCCCGTGGCGGGCCATCAACACACCACGCGATCTGGACGACATTGAACGCGAACTCGCTTCAGCCACGGATGATGTGTAGAAGAGGATCGCCATGCTGCTCGGACGGATCGGTGTATGGAGCGTGGGACTGACCCACGGGGACCGCGGTGAGGCGAGAGAGGCCGCGGCGGAGCTGGAGGCACTCGGGTACGGCACGCTGTGGCTGGGCGGCACCCCCGGCCACAACCCGCAGGCGGATCTCGCTGCGGCGGCCGAAGTGCTGGCGGTGACTGGACGGGTGGCGGTAGGGACCGCCTGTCTCTCGATCTGGGCACACCCTCCGGACCGGCTCGCCGCAGCCTACGAGGCACTGCCCGTCGCCGACCGCGCCCGGCTGGTCACGGGCCTGGCGGTCAGCCATGCCCCGTTCACCGCACACTACCGGCAGCCGCTGACCGCGATGCGCCGTTATCTCGACGCGCTGGACACCATCGGCACCGGACCGCCGCCTTCCGCACGGCTCATCGGCACACACCGCCCGCGGATGACACGGCTCGCCGCCGCCCGGACCGCCGGCAGCCAGCCCTATCTCGTAGACGCCAGCTACACCGCGCGGGCCCGTGCGCTGTTGGGTGCGGGCCCGCTGCTGGCGCCGGTGCAGACCGTGGTCCCGCTCACCGACCCGGTCGCGGCCCGGGCAGCGGCGCGCACCGTGCTCGCGCCCTATCTGACTCTGCCCAACCTCACCCGAACCTGGCTCGACTCCGGCTTCGCCGAGGCCGATCTCCAGGACGGCGGCAGCGACCGCCTCGTCGACAGACTCGTCGCCTGGGGGGACACCGAGCGGATTGCCACCCACGTCACCAACCATCTGCGAGCCGGCGCCGACCATGTCGCCGTCCACGTCGTCACCGAGCATCCCCGAGCCTTCCCGCGCGCCGCTTGGCGCGACTTGGCCTCGCTCCTTCCGACCACCTGACGATGCCGCCGCCTGTGGGAGTGCCGTGGTTGCGGGCATCGTTCATGGCGGTCCTTGTCGCGGATCCTCCCTGCGTACGGCAGGAGTGGGGCTCCGCGCGTTTCCCCTCCACACCAAACTTGCGGAAAGGCGGCACAGTTGGAGACTGAGGAAGACCTGGCCTGTCAAGAGATCATCGGTCGGTACCAGTTCAACGGGGCAGGAGCCGGTGCGATGCCCCGGCTCCTCCAAGCCCTCGGTGACCCGGGACGGCACCTGCGGGGCATGACCGTCACCGGCACGAACGGGAAGGGTTCGACCTGCGCGTTCGCCGTCTCAGCGTTGGCTGCGGCCGGACTGCGGACCGGAAGTATGCCCAGCCCGCACCTCCAGCGCGTCACCGAACGCATCCGCATCAACGGGACGCCCGCCTCTCCCGCCGCATGTCACCAAGCGTTCCAGAAGGTCGATGAAGCCCTCAGGAGGACAGGGCTCGTGATCAACGCAGGAGCGGTCCATGCCGCCGCAGCCGCAGTCCATTTCGCCCTCTCGGGAGTGGACTTGGCCGTCTTGGAAGCGAACATCGGCGGCCGACGCACCGCGGTCAAGTGCTTCGACACCGGAGTGAAGGTCATCACCGGAGTGGGACTGGACCACCAGCACCTGCTGGGAAACACCCTGGGCGAGATCGCACGCAACAAGGCCGGCATCGTTCGGGACGGCGACCACGTCGTGCTCGGCGAGCTGCCGGAGGAGGCGGCACAAGCCGTGGAAGACGTCCTCAGTCACCACGCGGGCGTGACCGTCTGGCGCCTCCACCAGGAAGTCCACTGCCGGCCGCGCACAGCCAGCGACGGGCGTACCGTGCTGGAAGTGGCCACCCCGCACGCCGTGCACCGGGACTTGACCTGTCCGCTCCGCGGCGACCACCAACATCACAACCTGGCACTTGCCGTGGCCGGCATCGACGCACTGACCGAACGAGGATCGATCCGCGCCATCCCGGAAGAGGCACTGCGCAGTGGCCTTGCCGCGACCCGCTGGCCCGGCCGCCTTGAACTCCTGGCACCGGCTCACCTCGATTCCTGGACCGGCCGCCTGCTGCTCGATATTGCAGACAACCACCAGGGTGCAGCCACCGTGGCCTCGGAAATCCTGCGGGAATCCCGCGCCGCCGAGCGCACCGCCGTCGTCTTCGGCACCCTCCAGTACAAGAACGTGGCAACCATGCTTGAGCCACTGCCGACGGACTGGCCGGTGGTACTGACCCGAGTCGGACACCCCAACGAAGCGGACCCGACCGAGATGCGCACCACCCTGGCCTCAGGCAGAGAACTGCACGTACGGCAGGAAACCGCCGACGCCGTCCGCCACGCCACCGAACTTGTCGGGGCCGGCGGGCTCGTCACCGTTCTGGGAGCCCCCCTCCTGATCGGCCGGGTCCGTGAGCTGTTCCGGCTCCCGCCCGGCTGATCGACGCTGTGGGCGGTTCCGAGGTCGGCCAGGCGCTCGCACGGCCCGTCGGCCGTCGTCTGCGGCGGGCGGCGGGAGATCGCCGAGCGGCTGAAGGACGTGGTGCTGGGCAGCTGCGCGCGGCCCGACCCGGCCCCAAACCTCGGTCCTGTCACAAGCTCCGGGTGACCGCGTCGCCCGGGGCTTCGTCGTGTTCCGGGTGAATCGGTCCGGCGTTGGTGGCAGCGACAACCGACGGGCCGCGGCTTTGGCGCGCACGACGAGAACGGCCCCGGTGACGCCCCGTACGTTGTGCCGACCAGGCCCGAACGGAGAATGGAGCCCAGGATGACCGAACTGGTCCCGTCGGAAACCACACGGTCGGCGCCCGGGGCGGGCAGACGCAGGCTCGGCGTGCTGCCCCTGGTCGGAATCTTCTTCTTCACGGTGTCCGGAGGCCCCTTCGGGCTCGAAGCCTCACTCTCCAACGCCGGTCTGGGCATGACCCTGCTGATGATCGTCCTGGTGCCGGTGGTCTTCGGCGTGCCGAACGCGCTGGTGGCAGCGGAGTTGAGTGCCGCGATACCGGTCGACGGCGGCTACTACTACTGGACGAAGATCGCGCTCGGCAGAGGTGCGGCATTCGTGTTCGGGGCCTGGAACTCGATCGGGTCGGTGCTGAACCTCGCCCTCTACCCGTTCCTGCTGGTCGACTACCTGGCCACCTGGGTCCCGGACCTCGCCCGCGGGAAGAGGCTGGTGATCGTGGACCTGTTCCACGGCGGTTTCGTCGTGGACCTGCACTGGATCGTCACCGTCGCCCTCATCGTCCCGATGGCGTACCTGAACTACCGCGGCTCCAAGGTGGTGAGCGGGTACTCGGTCGGGATGATGCTGCTGATCCTCGCACCGTTCGCGGTGCTGACGGTCCTCGGCATCTGGCATGCGGTCGGCAACGGGATCAACGTGCTCTCGCCCTTCACGGTGCCGGGGGAGAGCGTCCAATCGTCGGTTGCCGGCGCGCTCAGCGTGATCGTGTGGCTGTACCTCGGCTTCGACGGCCCGAGCACCGTGCTGGGCGAGGTCGCCGACGCGCACCGGACCTACACCCGGGCCCTGGTCATCTCGGTTCCGCTGATCATCGCCGCCTACCTGCTGCCCACCATCGCCGCCATCGGCAGCGGGCTGCACAGGGGTTCGCCCGCCGACTGGGTCCAGGGCGACTTCATCGTGGCCGGCGACGCCCTGGGCGGAATCTGGCTGAAGGTGCTGATCTCCCTGGGATCGCTGCTCTCCCTGGTGGGGCTGTTCATGGCGATCCTGCTGACGAGCACCCGGGTCCCGCGGGCGCTCGCCGCGGACGCGTACCTGCCGCGCTGGATGGCCCGGGACAGCAGACGGTTCAACACGCCGGTGGGTGCGCTGCTGACGAGCACCACCGTCGTCGTCGTGCTCTCCGCCATCGACTTCAGCTCGATCCTGCGGGCCACGGTGCTGCTCACCCTGGCCTCGATCCTGCTGGAATTCGCGGCCTTCCTGGTCCTCCGCTGGAGGTATCCACAGATGCTCCGGCCGGTTCGCGTCCCCGGCGGCTGGCCCGGCGCGGTCCTGGTCGTCGTGCTGCCCACGGCGATGATCGTGTACCTGGCGTGGAGTACGGCTGTCAACGAGGCCGCGACGTTCGGCATGAGTCTCGCGGTGGCGCTGCTGGCCGTGCTGCTGTACCCGCTGTGCCGACGGTTCGTCAAAGGCGACCGGCCGGACGCGGAGATCGACTTCTCCCAGGTCGAGCTGGGTCCGGACCGGTTCGCGGGGTTCGGTTCGCGGAAGGCGGGCGTCTGATGGATGTGCAACGGGTGCTCTCTGGGCTTGCGGAGCGGTTGCGGACCTGGTGGCCGGTGCCGGGAATCGCGATCAGCGTCGTCGACGCGAACGGCGAGTCCGCGTGCGTCACCACAGGATTCGCGAACGCGGAGTCCGGGGCGCCGGTCTCCCGTCACACGCGGTTCGAGATCGGTTCCGTCAGCAAGACCTTCACCGCCTTCCTGCTCGGCATACTGGCGGACGAGGGGAAGGTGGACCTCGACGCGGCGGTCGCCGACCACCTGCCCTGGTTCGCCCCGAACGACGGCTCCCGCGCGATCACCGTCCGGCACCTCCTGCAGCACACCTCCGGTCTGGTGGCCGGGGCCGACGCACTGCCCGACGCCGCCGCACGCGGCTACGCGCTGCGCGATGCGAGGACCTGGGCCGAACCAGGTGAGCTGTTCCACTACTCCAACGAGGGCTACAACCTGCTGGGGTTGATCGTCGAGCAGGTGACGGGGGAGGCGCTGGCGGACGCCATGGCCGAACGGCTGCTGCGGCCCCTGGGCATGCGCGAATCGGCGGCGCGGATCACCCACGAGGACATCGCCGAACTCGCCACCGGGTACCGGTTCCTGCGCGACGACCGCCCGCCGCTGCCGTCGGCTCCGCTCGCGCCGGCCGGCTTCTTCGAGTATTCGGCGGCCGATGGGAACGTGCTGGCAACCGCTTCCGATCTGGGGCTGTTCGCCCGCATGCTGCTGGGCCGGGGCACCCTGGACGGCAGCAGGATCATCGGGCCGGAGTCGTTCCGACAGATCGTCACGGTGCCTGCCGGAGCAGCCAGTTCCAGCTACGCGCTCGGCGTGGACGTGGAAGTGATCGACGGACACACCTGGCTGACGCACGCCGGCGGGATGGTCGGATACCGCTCGTACCTCGCCGTCGACATCGACGGCGGGCACGGTGTCGCCGTGCTGACCAACGCACCCGGCGAGTGCCACGTCATCGACCGCTTCGCCCGCCATCTGCTCGCCGTCGTCCAGGGCGCCCCGGCGGACCCGGCGCTGTTCGACCCGGAGCGGATCCCCGACGCCCAGCGCCACGTCGGGATCCACGGCACGACGCCGCGTCAGATCCGCGTCGAGGCCACGCGGGACGACCGCCTCTCGCTCACCTCGCAAGGGGTGACCGGCAGGCTGTACGACGCGGGGGACGGGCGGCTGGTGTGCGATCACCCAGGATGGTCCGCCTACCACCACTCTCTGGACGGACGCTGGCTCTACGGACCCGAGTCACTGGGCCCCAGCCCCGCCGCGCCGACCGCTTCCCCGCACGCACTCGCAGGTCACTACCGGAGCTACACCCCCTGGTATCCCAGCTTCAGCATCGTGCAGCGGGCGGGACGACTGCACATGATCGCCGCGACCGGGGTGGAAGCGCCCTGCGACGAACCGGAACTCGTCCCTCTCGACGACGGGACGTTCCGCATCGGAGCCGACCCCCGGCTGCCGGAGCGCCTGACGTCCGGCCCCGCCCTGGACGGCGCGGTGCTCTGGGTCGACCTGGACGGGTGCCGCTACACGCGCTCGTTCCGGGATCAGCCGGAGCCTTGACAAGCGCCTGTCCGCAGCTCGCGCACCCGGAGCTGAAGGTGCACGAGCAGCATGGCGTCGGCATCGGCGAAGTCCAGCCCGGAGACCTCGCGGATACGGCGCAACCGGTAGCGCATGGTGTTGGGGTGGATGTGCAGGGCCTCCGCCGCGGTGTCGGTGGCTCCCGCGGCGGCGAGATAGGCGGCCAGGGTCGCCGCCAGCGGACCGTCCTGGCCCTCTTCCTGGCGCAGCCGGTGCAGCGCGCCGCAGGCGTCCGGCAGGCCGAGCGACTCCGTCGCGTCGGCGAGATGCAGCAGCAGCACCGCCAGCGCCATGTCCTCCACGGTGCGTACGGCCGGTCCGCGGACGGCCGGATGCCGCAGCGCCCGCAGCGCGGCGTCCGCCTGCGCCCGCACGTCGGCGATCCGGCCCATCGATTCGGCCGGGCCGCCGACGGCGACCACGTAGTCACCGGCCAGTGGGGTCCGCGCGAGGAAGTCGCGGGCCAGGGCGGCGGCCGACTCCAGGGCCGTGGCGTGTTCCGGAGGCCAGCCGGCCAGTACGTACACCACTCCGGTGCCCGCCACCAGGGCCGAACGAGGGTGCACGGCAGCCAGGAAGTACTCCAGCGTGTCCGCGAACCGGCGCAGCCCGGCGGCGTCCAGCGCGTCGGAGCCCGACGCGTCCGACCCTGTGCGGCCGGCCAGCCGCGGGGCCGCGGCCAGGACGCAGACCGGGCCGGAGCCCAGCTGAAGCCGGCTCGCCTCCACCGGATCGGCCGCCCCGCCGAGCACCGCGGCGGCCAGCTCGCCACGCTGGCGGCGGGCGTAGCTGGTCTCCGTGCGCAGGCCGACCAGCTGCAGCGCGACCACCGGCGCGAATTCGCGCAGCCGGGCTGTGGCCGCCTCGTCGAGCGGACCGGTGACGGCAGCCCAGATGTAGCCGAGGACGTCCGAACCGGCCCGGACCGCGATGGCCACCCTTGCCAGCTGATCCGCCCCGGTCGCCTCCATGTACACCGGTTCGGTGCTGGCATGGAGCCGCTCGAACTCCTGACGCTCGCGCTGTTCGGCGAGCGTCCGCTGGTGCACGGCCCGCCCCAGGATGCTCTCGATCCGCTCGGAGTCGGTCCGGTCCTGCCCCTCCGACCAGGCGACCAGCGCGGAGAAGCGGTCCTCGATGGTGACCGGGGCGCCGACGGCCTCATAGACCGCGTTCGCCAGGGCGAACAGCTCCGCGCCGCTGCCGGCCGAGCGCACGCGCGTCCTCGCGTACTCGAGCAGCTGCTCACGGACGGTCGTCGCCACGTGCATCCAGGACGCGCCCTGGTTGACCTCGATGATCGCCGGCCTGTCGTCGGCCGACGGCGGCACCGGGGCCTTCACCGCCAGCACCTCCGCGCCAGCCTGCGACATGGCCGCGGTCAGCTCGCGCAGCTCGGCCTCCGTGGTCACGCCCACCCCCAGCACCACGCACCCGGGCCCGAGCTGTGCCGGCGCACCCGGGGCATGGATGGCGATGTCGGTGAGCGGCCCGCCGCTGCCGGTCCCCTCCTGGACCAGGCGCAGCAGCGCCGGGCCGATGTTGTCCACGAGCTGACGGACGGGCAGATGCCCCCGAGCGCCGGACTCCCGCATGGTGCACTCCCGACTCGAAGGATTGTTGTGGGCGTCAAGTCTGGGAGGCCCGTATTGACGATGTCAACGATGATCCGGAGTGACCGCAGCGGGACGATGGCAGGAGAGCGGGACGGATCAGTGGCACAAGGAGCGCGGATGGCAACGACGCAGACGCAGGCGAGCCGGGAACTGCTGGGACTGTTCCCGCCCGGGACCACCCGGGACGGGAGCGGCGGATTGGTGATCGGCGGCGTACCGGCGGCCGAACTCGCCGAGTCCCACGGCACTCCCGCGCTGATCCTCGACGAGGCGTCGGTCCGCGCCCGCGCCCGCCGGTACGCCGACGGCCTGGCCGCCCGTTGGCCGAACTCCCGCGCCGTCTTCGCCTCCAAGGCCTTCCCCTGCACCGCCGTCATGCGGCTGCTCGCGGAGGAGGGCCTCGGCATCGACGTGGCCGGCGGCGGCGAGCTGACCCTCGCCCTCGCCGCCGGCGCGGACCCGGCCGGCCTGGTCGTCCACGGCAACGCCAAGACCGAGGAGGAACTGCGCCTCGCCGTCGAGGCCGGCGCCGGGACGATCGTCGTCGACAACTTCGACGACATCGACCGGTTGGAGAAGATCCTCGCCGACACCGCGGCGGAGCAGGGAGTGCTGGTCCGGGTCACCCCCGGCATCTGCCCCGACACCCACGAGGCCGTGTCCACCGGCCAGAACGGCTCCAAGTTCGGTCTGCCCCTGCCGCAGGCCCGGGCGGCGATCGCGCGGCTGCGCGGCAGCGACCGGTTGCGGCTGGACGGCGTCCACGTGCACGTCGGGTCGCAGATCCTGGACCTCGTACCCTTCGCGCAGGCCGTCGAGGCGGTCGCCGAACTCGGCGATTTCGCCGTCTACGACCTGGGCGGCGGCCTCGGCTCCCGCTACACCTACGCCGACCGACCGCCCGCGGTGGAGGCGTACCTCGACGCCGTCACCGACGTCGCCCGACGCCTGCTGCCCGCTGACGCCCGCATCCTCATCGAGCCGGGCCGCTCGATGGTCGCCGAGTCCGGTGTCTCGCTGTACCGGGTCGTCTCCGTCAAGCGCGACGGGGGCCACACCTTCGTCGCCGTCGACGGCGGCATGGGCGACAACCTCGAAGTCTCCCTGTACCAGCAGCGCTTCGAGGCTGCCGTCGCCGGCCGCCCGACCGGCGAGGGCGAGCTGTGCCGCCTGGTGGGCCGGCACTGCGAGTCCGGCGACATCCTCAGCGCCGGCGTCCCGCTGGCGGACCCACGCGTCGGGGACCTGATCGCCGTGCCGGTCACCGGCGCCTACACCTATGCGCTGAGCAACAACTACAACGGCGCGCGTCGCCCGCCGGTGGTCTTCGTCCGCGACGGCGCGCACCGCGCCGTGGTACGCCGCGAGACCTACGCCGACCTGATGCGCCGGGACCTGCCGTAGCGGCGCAGGCGACCGAGCCGGGCTCAGCTTGTCCCTTATCACCGGCGGTCACGCAGAGCGACGCGAGTCTCGGGGCGTTTGACGGTCTCGCCCACGTCGTAGGGGGTGCCGGTTCTTGGAGCCGGGTCGTCGTCCCGGCCCCGGCCGGGTGGGTTTGGCTGCACGGGCCGGACTGCCCAGGCGGGGGTGGATGTTCCTCGCGCCGGACGCGGCTCGGGGTGAGCGCGGTGCCGGGGCGTGTGGTCTTCTCCCAGGGCCTGCGCTGGTCGGCTGCGAGCGGGAGTGCGAGGCGGAGTTGGGTGTGGGAGGCGCGTCAGGCCGTAGCCCGCGTCCATCACGACCAGGATGTTCCGGTCACCGTCTTGCCACTGATGGGCCACGATCAGGCGCTCGACCACGGCCCGCAGATGGTCGGCGGTGACGGTCGCGGCGTCGTCGGCGGGCCCGAGCTCGACCGCGTCCAGGAACTCATCCCCACGGCCTTCCTCGTGAACTCCCGTGCTTCTTCGCGGAGTTCAGGATCGCGAGGAAGGCCGCCCCCATACGCTGCGGTCACTCCAAAGAGTGACCACGGGACCGGGCCCGATGCTGAGGAACCAGCTCAGCGTTCCTGCATGGTGAGGTCACGGACGCAGAACCCGTGGTGTTCCCATTCCTCATTCAGCACCACCCGCAGGCACTCGACCACCGGCTTGCCCTCGGCGTACGGCGGCCAGCCCGGTCCCGCAGGAACGGGAGCGACTGCGGACAGCTCGTCGACCGTCACGGTCGCCAGCCAACGCTCCAGCGTGGCGGACTGTTCGTCTCGCACGGCCAGTACCTCGTCGAGGTCTGGGGTCGCCGCTCGATCGAGGCCCTGTTCCTCCTGATCGGGCACGAAGTCGGACGCCAACCCGATCCCAGTGAAGGGCTGGGTCGATCCCAGGCAGCAGCGGCGAAACCACGAGTCGTGCACGAACACCAGGTGGCGCAGGGTCTCCACTGCCGACCACTCGCCGGCGACGCGCCGGTGCTCGGAGCCCGCGGGCATCGCGCGGAGCCGCTCCACCGTCCTCGCCCAGCCATCCCGTAGCTGTCGATGGGCTTTCCGCAGATCGGCCGGGTCATCTGAGCGCATCAGCAACCGAACCGGATACCGCCGGTCGAGCTCGGCCTCCACGTAGGACGTCACCTCCACACCGTTGACCACCAGGTTGCTGACCAGCCCGTCGACCACGACGTCCCGCATCACCACGCCGGTCAGCCGGGCGCGGGTCAGGTCGCACTCGCGAAACTCGGCGTCGGTCAGATCCTGATCTTCAAAGCTCACCATGGCGAGCATTGTGTACCGGCGGGCTGACACCAGGGGGGTGTTCAGAAGGAGATGGGCCGTGCGCGGGGCGTCCGACACGTCGTTCGAGGCCAGGGGTTAAGGAACAAGCTCAGAAGCCGCTGTCATACCGATAGTGGTGTTCGCGGGTTCGAGGTTGGAACTCGGCCGGGTGGTCTCCGGCCTATGTGAGCATGAGGACCGGGCCTCCTGCACAACTCGTGGGCATGGCAGCCCGAGCAGACCAGGAGGCCCTGGTGCCGCAGTCTTTCGTGCCCGTTCCGGGCGAGTCCAACTCAGCTTCCTGGCCGTGTGATTGCCTCGCGCACCGGTTCGGGAATGCGAGTGGCCATCCGGACGGCGTGCGGTGCTATCCGTCGGACAGGACGGGCGCGGAAGCGCACGCTCGCATGGCTGATGAACTCCCGTCGCCTGACGCGCGATGACGAATCCCTGCCCGCTTCCAGCGAGGCGATGATCCGGTGGTCGATGGTCACGAGGATGAGCCGTCGTCTGGCGCGGCCGCGGGCCGCCGGCTGGTGCTGAATGCCCCGATGCCTCCGGGAGGAGCCACCCACGCTCCGCCAGGCGCCTGGCCTTCGAACGCACAGACGCCTGGCCTTCGAGGCACTCCCTCGACCTTCGCAGGCGTCGTGTCCAGACCCGTCAAGAGGTGCCCCGACGGGCCGGTGCGTCGGTTGACCAGTCCAGCCCGAGATCGGTGATCCGGTCACCCCGTCCTCTCGTCAGGCATATAGGCGTGGCTCACCCAAGTCGGGTGCTGTGGCTGGTCATTGCTGTCGCAGTGACGCGGCGGCGGTGACAAGTGCGGTGACGTGGTTGCGGTGGTCGTGTTCGCGACGTGCGATGACGATCCGGCTCGGGCCGGCGTCAGGGACGGCTACGCACACGATGCCCGGCGGTGCCGGCGTGATGAGCGAACGGGGCACGACGGCCACGACACGGCCGATCCTGACCAGCGCGACGAGTGCGGCGCCATCGGCGATCTCGGGGCCGTTCCCGGCGTCGGGAACACCTGGCCACCGCGGGAAGACCTCGTCGTCGAGCTCGGCCAGGTCGATGCTGTCGCGGGAGGCGAGCCGGTGCCCTTCCGGGAGGACGGCCACGCGGTCCTCGACATGGAGCGTCTCTGCGGCGAACCCCGTGAGGTCGTCGAAGGGAGCGTAGAGCAGGGCCGCGTCGGCGCGTCCGTCGCGGAGATGGTCGGTCCGGTCGGTGGCTCCGCTGAACAGGATGTCGACCTGCCGGGCGCAGGGGTGCTGAGCGTAGGCGGCGAGGATTCCGGAGAGCAGGTTCGCGTCCCCGCCGGGCTTGATCACGAACCTGAGCGGTGCGTCGCCGGCAGCACGCTGCGCGTTCTGCACGGCGATCGTCATCGCGTTCAGCGCATGCCGACCGTGTTCCAGCAGAGCGGCGCCAGCGGATGTCAGCGCGACGCTGCGGCTGGTGCGGTCGAACAACTGCACGCGGAGCCGTGACTCGACGCGCTGGATGGACTTCGACAGGGCGGGCTGCGCGATGGAGAGTCTGGCGGCAGCGCGGCCGAAGTGCAGTTCCTCGGCGACGGCGACGAAGTATCGCAGCTCTCTGATCTCCAACAGATCCATTCCCACAGGCTATCGAACGAGGCGCAACGGGTCTTGGACGCGACCGACAATTCGGTGGTCACATGGGGGCATGATCAACCACACACTGTTCGTTCAGTTCGCCGAACCTATTCCCGACACCGACCTGGACCAGTACCTGACGGATGTCGAAACGGCAGCGAAGAACACCGGCTCGCTCCTGACGTTCGCCGCGCGGCGCCACATCCGAGTACCCGGCGAGGAGCAGATCCCGGCGTTCATCGCCACCGTCGTCATCCAACTCGGCGTCGCCGACCTGGAGGCGTTGGGAACCCTCTTCGCCTCGCCGGAAGTCGACGAGGTGTTCGACACCTGGCGGACCCGCTACCCGTACAAGGCGGCATGGGCGAATCACGAGACGCTCGCGTGAGCGACTTCACCGGCAAGGTCGGCCTGGTCACCGGGTCCGGCAGCGGGATCGGACGCGCCATCGCGTCCGGTCTCGCCCGCCGCGGCGCAGCGGTGGCGGTCCTCGACCTGGACGAGGCCGCAGCGCACGAGACCGCCGAAGCGATCAGCGCGGCAGGCGGCCGCACGATCGCCGTCCCGGTCGACATCGCCGACGAGGACTCCGTCCGCTCGGCAATCCGCACGACCGTAACGGCGTTCGGAAGGCTGGACCTGGCGGTCAACAACGCCGGCGTCGCCTCCAGTGGCCGGGAACTGACCGAGATGACGGCACCGGAGTGGGAGCGCGTGCTGCGGATCAACCTGACCGGCACGTTCTTCTGCGTCAAGCACGAGATCCCGGAGCTGCGCCGGGCAGGAGGCGGGGCGATCGTCAACATCGCCTCCGGCGGCGGCCTGTACGCCATCCCGCGCTCTCCCGCGTACGTGGCCGGCAAGCACGGTGTCATCGGGCTGACGAAGGCCGCCGCCGTCGACTACGCCCCCGTCGGCATCCGTGTCAACGCCCTCGCTCCCGGAATGACCCGCACTGCGAAACTGGAGCAGGTCGCCGAGGGCACCGGCATGATCGCCCAGCACGAAGCGCTCACCCCGCTCGGCCGTCTCGCCACCCCGGACGAGATCGCCGACGCCGCGATCTGGCTGTGCTCAGACGAGTCTGCCTACATCACCGGCACCACACTGTCGGCCGACGGCGGACGCCGAGCCTGACCACAGGAGCAGGAGCAGGAGCAGGAGCAGGAGCAGGAACAGGAGTAGCAAGTCAGGACAGGAGGATCGGACATGCAGCGCCTGTCGGTTCTCGGAGCGTTCCGCAGGTGATCCGTGGTCGCTCGGCCGGGACGCTCGCGCCCGGTTGGGCGGCTCGGTGCGTGTGCTGTTGGGCGTGGCCGGCATGGAGGGCACGTCGGACGCGCGGCCCGACTGGCGGTGCCGCGCAGTTGCATCGGGAGGTGGCGGCCAGGGCGCGTGGGCCCGTGAGCGGGGGGCCAACGGGGCCGTGCCTGGCAGGCAGTCGTCGTAGCGCGTTCCGGAGCAGCGGCCGCGCGGCCCGGGGCGACGACGATGTTCCCGGTCCGCGCCGCGGGTCAGACGCCGCGGCCAGCCCCACGGCCTCAGCGTCATGAGAGCCACGGACGACCAGGGCGAAGCCCCTGCCGAGGACGCGATCAACGACCCGCCGCTGCAACCTCATTCCGTCTGAGACCATCGATCGGCCCCGATACGACTGCTGGTCTCAGGCGGTCCACCACCAAGCGACACTCGGGTGGGGCAGCGGCCGGGACGACGTCTGCGTGGTGTCCGTGCCGGCCGGGGCCCCGCCGGGGACACCGTGGCGCTGATAGCAGGGGGGCCTGCTGCCCCAGGGTGAGGTTGGCGCGCACGAAGTTCCGCACCAGCGCCGCGTCGGCCTGAGCGCTGGGACGAACGCCCGAACCGTCGCCCGTGATCCTGCGGCCCGCTCCGGTCACTTCGGCAGATCGCCGGAGAGGAAGGGAGCGAGGAGCGCGAACAATGCGTCGGGGCGGTCGAGGGGGATGATGTGGCCGCAGTCCTGGAGGTGGTGTCCGACCAGGTCATCGGCGATGGGACGGAGTTGGTGTTCGAGCCCGGTGCCGACGGGGTGGGAGCCGACGGCCATGGTGGGCATGGTCAGCCGAGCCGTCGCGACGGCGTCCTGGATCTGCTGCGCGCTGGTGGGCAGGGCCCGGTAGTAGGAGAACGCGCAGCGAAGGGCTTCGCTCCCGGTGTACGCGTGGACGAAGGCCGCACGGACGTCGTCGGGTACTCCTCGCCCGAGCGTCCCCGAGTCGAGGAACCAGTCGATGTACTGGGTCTCGTTGCCGGCCAGGACGGTCTCAGCGAGGCCGGGGACGGCGTGGAAGCCGAACCACCACGGGGCGCCGCCCGCGACGACGTGCTCTGCTCCGGGCAGACGGCCGAGCAGTGCTTCCATCACGACCAGGCGCCGGACAAGGCCGGGCCGGCGCAGCGCGAGCAGGACGGCGGGGGCGGTGCCCGCGTCGATGCCGACCACCGCTGCAGAGGGCTCGCCGAGTGCGTCGAGCAGCCCTTCGGCGTCGGCGGCGAGGGTGCCTGCGTCGTAACCCTCAACGGCACGTGCACTGGCGCCGAAGCCTCGCAGGTCCGGGGCGATGACCCGGTACCGCCTGGCCAGTCGGCCCATGATGCCGCTCCAGAGTTGCCAGGTGTGTGGGAAGCCGTGCAGCAGGAGAACCGCAGGTCCGTCCCCCGCGATGGCGACGTTGAGTTGGACGCCGTTCGTCACGATGCGGCGCAGGTGGTGTGCGGCGGTTTCGGGCATGATGGCTCCTCCGGCTGGTTACCATTGGTGATCACAGAACGATAGGTAACTGTCCGGCCGCTTCCAAGACGGCACTTTCAGGGAAGGTGGTGAGCCACAGGTGACCACCAGAGGAGCCCGGGCCGCCGGTCGCGGGGTACGCGGCGATCTGTTCGATCCCCACTGCCCTACGCGGCAGTTGCTGGACCGCATCGGTACGAAGTGGACGTCCATGGCCGTCAAGACGCTCGCCGATGCCGCACCCGACGAGGTGCGCTTCGCGGAGCTGAGGCGCCGGATGCCCGGCGTCTCGCAGAAGATGCTGTCCGTGACGCTGCGAAGCCTGACCCGCGACGGGCTGGTGTCGCGCCGCGTCGAACCGACCACGCCACCGCGGGTCTTCTACCGACTCACCGGACTCGGGCTGTCCCTGGAAGCCGCGCTCGCGGGGCTGCGGACCTGGGCGGAGGAGCACATGGCCGAGATCGACCGTGCCAACGAAGCCGACGACCAGGAGGCCGATGGGGGATAGGAGGCCGGTTCCGCCCGAAGCACTCCAGGACCCTGAAGTCGCCGTCGAAGGCACCTGTTCGCGGTGGTGCTTACTGATCTTTGCTTATGAGGTTGACGGTTGTGGGTTCCAGTCCAGGTGGGTCGCGGCAAGGAATCCTGTGACCAGGGCCGGGTGACGTTGGATGTGTCGCAGGCCGCGGCGGGCGGTGGTGAGGAGTTCGTCGAGGGTTCGGGCGCCGAGGTGGGCCAGCGGCCCGTCCTTGATGTGCGCCCAGCCGCCTTCGACCGGGTTGAGGTCCGATGCATAGGGCCGCAGATAGATCAAGGTGAGCCAGTGGCTGCGGGCGGCGAACGCGCGCATCCGGCGGCTGCGATGGCTGCTGAGGCTGTCCCAGATCAGAACGATCGGGCGGCCGAGAGACCGGTGCACCTGGCGTAACTGGCGGATCAGGATGCGATCGGTGACTGACCCCGGTACGACCCGGTAGAAGTAGCGGGCTGGCTGGCCGAGGCTGTAGCAGCACCAGCCGACGACGGAGACCTTGGGCCACTGCCCCATCCGCATCTGCAGAGTTGGGATCTGGCCGGCGGGTGCCCAGGTCCGTCGCACCGGTGGCAGCAGCGACAGACCGGATTCGTCCGAGAAGACGATCACTGCTTCGCGGTGCCCGGCTGTGGTTTTCCCTGGGGCCACACCTCACTCCGCCAGATCATCACCGCCTTCTCGCCGCGTTCGTAGGCCCGGCGCGTGGGGATCTGCCGCGACCAGCCGTGTCGCTTCAGCAGCCGCCACACCCCGGACGGG
>NZ_JBJMAB010000021.1:0-142842 GCF_045799175.1 Streptomyces sp. VTCC 41912 | reverse complement strand
AGTCCCGCCGAATACGAGACCGCACTCGCAGCCTGACCACCACACCGATGGTGTCCGTCAAAGCGGAACAAGCTCAGTTCGTCATCCGCGCCCAGAGCACCTGGTCCCGCCCCACGCGGTCTGTCACTCGCTCTTCCTTGTAGCCAAGCTTCGGGCCGGCCACGTCCCACTTGACGGTCAACGCGCCTTCGGGAACGACACGTTCGTCCGACCAGGACAGGACATAGGGCACCACCGATGGCTTCCGGGCCGCAAACTCAGGCACTCTTGAACTCCTCGATTTCAGAGGCCCCATGCCCCTCGATGCGATCTCGTACGGAGGTCTCGCGCTCCGGCAGCCCCCGATCCACCAGCGCCGACTGCAACAGCCCCAAGGCGTCGAGCAGGAACCGGCAGTCGTCACGGTCCTGCGCCGAGCGAGCTACCAGCCTCCTCACCGCCGATTCGTCAGCGTCCGTTGGCCCGTCCCCGAGGGGCAGAAGTTCCGATGGCACGCCGCGCTTCGGGCGCCTACTCATGGGCCCACCCGGATACCGAACGGACGACCGCGGTGCCCTGCTGCACAGCAGAGGCCGTCTGAAAGTCGAGGTCCGGCCGGGCGACCGGCGCCGGCGCGCTGTCAGCCCTCGCTGCCCCGCCGATCAGGAGGGCCGGTGGCATCAGGCCCAAGGCCCCCAACAAAGCCACGGCGAGCCCAGGACGGGACGGCTTCTCCCTCGCATGCCGGCCGCTCACCGCACCGCTCCGCTACCAGCCATGGCGCTCAACGGCGCCCAGGTGAAGAGCAGCTGCGCACCGTGGCGACCCAGGTGATCCAGCTCCGGATACCGCAGCTCCGACTCTGAGGACAGTGCGGTCGGCCAGCGCGTCAGGACGACGTCGACCTCACCGCGCTCCGCCATCTCCCTCACCAGCCGCCACCCCGAGCGCAGGCAGGGGTTCGGCTCCCCGTACGGGTCGGAGATCTCCGCCTTGATCTGCAAACCGTGCTTCTCAGCGAAGCTGTGGCCTTCCTCGACGGCCCGCTGCTCAGCCAAGCCATGGGGCTGGCCGCTACGGGTTGCGCAGACGTAGAGGACGGCTGGGGTTCTGGTACTGGTCCTTGTCATCTTGGCCCTCCCGGGCAAGGGGCTGTTGAGGCCGGGAGACGTCGCCGCCGCCCGGTACCGATGCACAGCAGCATCGCGACGCAGGCATGACCGCCAAAGGTCCAGCTGATTACCCAACTTGGGTAACATCACCAGCCGCAGAGAACGAGCGACATCGCGTAGCTTCAACCGCGGGAGCCAGCCGCATGCCGAAGTCAGCCCAGCCACGCGAACTTCCCGCCAGGCTGCTCACCGATCCCGAGATGATCGACGCCTGCCGGGTCCGCGACTTCAGCAGGGTGTTCCGGCTGGTGAAGAAGCAGGCTGGCATCTACCCATCGATGATCGCCCGCCTGTGCGATCTCACTCCGAGCCGCGTAGGCGAAGTGATCGCCGGGGAACGCCGCTTGCAGCACATGGACGTGGTCGAACGCATCGCGGACGGCTTGCGCATCCCTGGCCACATGCTGGGGCTGGCCCGGCGGTCATGGGAGACACCTCCAGCCCTCACCGTGACCGAGCGGGAGCCGGCAACCGAACCCCCGTCGCTGCTGCCGGAGCAGCCCAAGCCCGTGGACCTTCCCGGGGTCGACGTGGACAGCATCCTTGCCCTCACTTCGGCACCCGACCCGAGCCCATCCACCCTGAAAGCGCTACGGGCATCGATCGAGGACTACTGGCGGCGCGACGACCAACACGGCGGTGAGACACTGCGACCAGCGGTGGTCGGACAACTCCGTTACGTCGTAGGACTCTTGGGCGAGAGCAAATCGAGGCCCCTCAAGAACGACTTGTACGGAGTCGCGGCCGAACTCGCCCGGCTCACCGGCTGGACCCACTTCGACGCCCGCCAGTACCACCAGGCCCGCGCCTATTTCACGCAGGCCCTGCAACTGGCCAAGGAAGTCGACGACCGTCCGTTCATGGCCAACGTGCTGGCCTGCATGAGCTTGCAGGCGACCTACCAGGACAAGCCCGCGGACGCCTTGGCGTTCGTCCAGGCCGCCCAGGACGCGGCCCGCGCCGACAACGGAGCGACCGCACGCGTTCATTCGATGCTGGCCATGCGGGAGGCGTTCGCGCATGCCTCACTCGGGAGCCGGACCGCCACCCACGCAGCGCTCGCCGAGGCGCACCGACAGTTCGAGCGGATCCGCACCGACGACCCAGACCCTTCCTGGGTGACCTACTTCGACGAACCCAAGCTCATCGTGGACACCGGCATTGCCCACGGCCAACTCGGCGAAGCAGCAGCCGCAGAACCCTTGATCGCGGACGCCATACGCAGAGAGCACGGAACCAACCAGCGCGGACGGGCCTTCCACGCGTTCTGGTTGGCCCGTACACAGCTCCAGCTCGGCAAGCTCGACCAGGCATGCCACACCGCCACGCAGGCCCTGGAGCCGGCGTCGGCGGTTGCTTCCGAACGGCTGGCCGGCCACCTGAGGGAGTTCTACGGGCAGCTGACTCCGTACCGCGGCGAGACCGCCACCGACGCCTTCGAAGCGCGCCTGCGGGAAGTGCTGCCCGCCTGATTCAGCGGATCGCCTCGTCCATGAGGACGTACAGCAGGCCGACCAGTGACCCGCTACTGACGATCTCCCGGCGGTCGATCATGGCGCGCACGTCGGCGAGCGGGACCCACTCGATCCGGTCGGATTCGTTCTTCTCCGTCGGAGGCCCGACGTACGTCGCGCTGTCAGCACGGAAGACGTAGTGCTGCGAGTCGGTGATCCCGTTGGCAGGCTCCGCGTAGATCAGCGGCTTCATCGGCCCTGGGCGCCAGCCAGTCTCCTCCAGGACCTCACGCGACGCGGCCTGCTCCGGCGTCTCGTCTTCCTCTATGAGACCCATGGGCAACTCCCATGCCCACGCATCGGTGATGAAGCGGTGACGCCACATCATCAGCACCTCACGACGCTCGTTGACCACAGCGGCCACAGCCAAGTGCCGGAGTCGGACGACGTGGTGCTCCCAACGGCGCCCGTCAGGCTGCTGGACGTCCACCAGGCACAGGTTCACCCAAGGATTCGTGTAGATCTGCCGCTCGCCATGGGTCTTCCACTGCATGAACGCCGCCTCTCTCGCCAGGTGGCGTCCAGCATCTCAGACACGGCTCGGGCGCCCCCTGCCGAAGGTGTGCGCACGACCGGTAGACAAGACCAGTTGAGGTCCGGGGCCCGGGGCGCCGCCGACCGAGTCGAAAACGACGGTGGCCCCGGCCGCGCCTTCGGGGCGATCCGAATCGCTCTCGTCGAAGGGGCGCCGAAGTCCCGACGGCTTCCTCACCGCTTACCGGGTGCGCGGCCCACCCGAGGCCCTTCCGCGGGAACCGGGTATGCCCGACGAGTTCCGGTGTCGATGAGGATCTGCTCGGCCTGGGTGACGTTGCCGGCCTGGACGGCCCTGGCCATCGCGGAGCGGGCGGCTTCAGGTGTCGCGTGCGGCGGGACCACGAGCAGGGAGAAGTAGTCCTGGTCGCCTCGGGTGATGAGGACGGTGTCGTCGCCGACCGGGAAGGAGTCGATGTGCACGACCCGGTCGTCGATGGTCAGGCGGGTCGGTAGTGCTTCCCAGGCGCCGGCGTCGAGGCCGACCCGCAGGACGGGGCCGAGGTGCTCGGTCAGCGCGGCGATCAGGCTGGGCAGCTCGGCGCCGATGTCGCGGGACCGCGGCCACCACGCGCCGTCGAGAACCTGCTCGCGGGTTTGCGTGGTCACCAGCCTCAAGAGGGCAGTCCCGGGCCTGACGGCGTGGTGGACCGCGTCCGGCAGAAGCTGCGGGACGCGAGGGGTGTCTGACTCGGCCATGTGTGTTCGCCCGCCTTCCCGGGCGGTGGGTCCGCCCGGCGAGGTGACCTTGTCACTTCACCGTACTCCGAGCGCCGGGGCGCGGGCGCCGCGCGGCGACGGAAACGGATTCGCGTTCGCCTGGAAATTTCCTGGTCACACGCGTCTTCACGGACTGGCGGCCGGAGTAGAGTGAAGAGACCGGGAGTACTTCGCACACCGGCTCCCACGCCGATGTCGTTTCCGGCGAGCGACAGCACCGGGACATTCGACGACGAGCCCCGGGGACAGGTCCGCGCCATGACCGCGACCATCGACCGCATCATCATCAGCGAGCGCGAACCTTCGCCACCCTCCCGCCTCTCCTTCACTCCGGCAGGATCGCCTCCGGGGCTTCTGGACGGTGCCTGGTGGCCTCGCTCCCGCGATCTCTTCCGCGAACTTCCCGCACTGACGAAGGTGCTGGACACGCGCTGGGACCGGATCACCCATGTCACGGTAAACCCGACCTGCTGGCCCGTGGTGCCCCGCAAGGTGCCGGTGAACGGGCACACAGTGCATGTGGGCTGGTTCGCCGAAGAGCAGGATCCGAACAAGGCGATACTCCTCTCCTACACCGCGGGCCGCTGGGACCTGCTGGTGATCCCGCCGGAGACCGATCCGGCTGCCGCCGCCCGGCTGATGTCCGCCGCAGCCACCCCTGGTGGCCTGCTGACCGCCAGCGCCCTCATGGCGAGCGAGCACACCACCCGTGACGCACAAGAGACTCTGTGGCGGGAAGAAGACTGGGAGACCGACGGCGGAGCCGTCTCGGCAAACGGGGGCCGTGCATGACATCGACCTTTTCCTGACCGGGGGCGGTGGGTGTGACGCCGCGGCATCACACCCACCGACACGTCGTCCTGTCCGTCCCACGCGAGCGAGGTCACCATGAAGCCACCGGAACTCCCCTCAGCCGGGCGCGCCGACGTACGGATCGTCGCCGCGTCCCCCGAAGCCGCCCGTCAGGTCGCAGACGTCCTCCGTCGTCGCTTTGCCGCCACCGAGCAGCGCAGCTACCCCGTCGACGACTCCGGCGGAACCCGCCTCCACTTCACCATCGACACCATTCACACACCGGAGCTGGCGCAACCCTGGCTGGTATCCAGTCGATCCTCCGGGGACGCCCGCACGCAGACGGACGAAATCTGAAGCGAGGGCCCGCAAGGGCGGCGAGGCAGGCGTACTGCCGCGCCTGCCCCACAGGCACCGACGCGGTGCCCGGCGCGAGTGAGCGGCAATCATGGCAACACTGCACGAGCGGAAGCACTACCGCGAGGCGATCATGAAGGCCCTGTACGAGACGACGGAAGGCAATCGATTCCTTGGCGTCACCGGGGCGAAGCTGCGCGACGACCTTCAGATCCCCGAGCAGGATCTGGCCGCCGCCTGCGCATACCTGGTGGGCGAGGGGCTGGTCACCGTCGATTGGGCGCAAGGGAACACCCCCGTGATGGTCACGCTGACGCACCAGGGAATCCGGCTCCTGGAAGCCGAAGAGGAGGAACGGGGCTGACGCGACGCGAAGGCCGCCTCCGGGAACCCAGCCGCCCCAAGTGCGGTGTTTGTATCGGTCGGGCAAACATTGAGGTCGCGAAAGCCGCCTGATGTCCACGCTCAGAGCCCAGGGTTGATCCGCGTCATGCGTCCTGACTTGGTCGCGCCGCACGTCTTGCCGGGCCGAGCGGGTATCGCAGGCGCAGACACCGGGCACCTACGCCAATCGCCAGACCAGGGCGAAGAGCGAATGCCATGGTGGTCGGACATCAACGGTCCCCATGCCACCGGACGTAGACGGCGAGCTGGACATCCGGCTTGGGAAGGACGACGACCTTTTGACTGACAAACGCTGCGAACGCTGTGACCTCATGATCGGGGCGGGGTGCGCCTGCCTGTCCGACGGCTCCGCCCCTCGCATGGCACGCGGGCATGTATCGCCACGGACGATCGGACGTGTGGAGGCGTCCAGCGCCATCATTGTGTCGCCCGCTGGGAACGCCCACCTTCCGGGCTGCGACCACCTTTCCGATAGCGAGATCTCTCCTCCGAAGTTCGGCTGGGTGGCCAGCCCCGACCCCCACACGTGGTCCCGCATATCGGAGTCCGAGCCGTTGCGGGCCACACAAGGCAACACTGACCGCGTGGCCATCCGTCGCTGCCAAACCTGTGACGCCCGCTCATAGGCCGCGGTGCGCGACATGCCTGGCCAGCCGCCCGTCGTGCGTGAGCGATGCGTGAGCGGACAGCGGAACATGAAGCGCCGAGAGCCGCACCCAGGATCAGGCCGGGTGGTGCTGACCTGCAAGAACAGCACCACCCGGCAGGCGCGAACACCCTCGATCAAGGATTCGACCCCACTTGTAAAGCGAAGGTCGTCGGTTCGAATCCGACAGGGGGCTCTTGTTCTGAACAGCGCAGAAGCCCCAGGCCGGTCGTGGCCTGGGGCTTCTGACATCCACGGGTGACATCGACGGGGGCGGTCAGTCCCGGTCGATCCGTCGTTTCAGTAGCCGGTCCATGTTGCTGATGGCTTCCCGCTGTGTGTCCTGGGCGACGTGGGTGTACACGTCCATGGTCATGCTGATCTGGCTGTGGCCGAGGATCTCCATCAGGACGCGCGGGGGCACGCCGGCCGCCGTGAGCAGGGTGGCGCAGCCGTGACGGGTGTCGTGCAGACGGATGGGACGGAGGCCGGCCGAGGCCGTGAGGCGGGAGAACGAGCGGTTGAGGTTCCGGGGCTCGATCGGGCGGCCGGAGCGGGTGGTGAACACGAGCCCGGCCGCATCCAGCTCGGCGCCCTGCTTCGCTGCCTCGTGGCTCTGGCGGAGCCGGTGCCAGCGGAGTGCGGCCAGACAGATCAGAGGCAGCGGCACGGGGCGGATCTTCCCGGTCTTGGTGGTGTCCTGGTACAGCTCGCCGCCGATGCGTTGCACCTGGTTGCTGACGCGGATCACCCGGTCGTCCAGGTCCACGTCCGACCACCGCAGGCCCAGGACCTCACCGCGCCGCAGACCCATCGCGATGGCGAGCGTGAAGGCCGCGTAGAGCGGATCGCGGCGGGCTTCTTCGAGGAACGTCAACGTCTCGTCGAGCGTCCAGGGCGTCGTCTCGCGGCTGACGACCTTGGGGGCTTCGACGAGCGAGGCGACGTTGCGGGTTACCAACTCCTCGCGGGTGGCGGCGGTCAGGGCCGTACGGAGCACGCGGTGAGCTTCCTTGGCCGTGGCGGGGGAGGACTTGCGAGTGACATCAGCGAGGAACACCCGGACGTGACGGGGGCCGAGGGTCTCCAGCCGCTTCGTCCCCAGTAGGGGAACGAGGTAAAGCCGCATGTGCATGGCGTACTTGCTGTACGTGCTGCGCTTCCGATTCGGCTTGATGACGTTGTCGAGCCAGTACGGCAGCCATTCGGCGAGCTTGGCGGAGCGGGTGGGCACGGGGATTCCTTCGTCGACCTTGGCGAGGAGTTCGCGGCGCTTGGTGTCGCATTCGGTCCAGGTCTTGCCGTAGGCGTACTTGCGGGCGCGGGTGCCGTCGGGTTGGAGGACGTACACAGCGGCCTGGTAGCGGCCGTCCTTGCGCTGGGTGATGGTGCCGGCCCCGTTCGGATTCCGCTTGCGTTGTGGGGGCATCAGGCGGCCTCCTCGATCCGGTCGCGGATGTAGTCCTCCAGGGCGTTCTCGGGGATACGGCGGGAGCGGCCTTCGGTGATCGAGGTGAGTCGGTTGGAGCGAATGAGGTCGTAGACCTTGGAGCGTCCGTACTTCAGCCGTGCCATGACCTCCGGCACGGTGAGCAGTTGTCCGGTGGCGGTGGTCATGGCTGGTTGTCTCCTTCGGCTTCGGGGTGGGTGGGTTCGCGGTGGATGGTGGCGGCGAGCCAGGATTCGCCGGGGGTGAAGCCGGTTCCGGCGAAGGTCCAGTGGGAGAGGACGAGGGTGGTTTCGTCGGTGGCGGTGGAGGTCGGCTCCGGGGGGTTGGGCTGGGCCTGGAGGCGTTGCCATTCGGCGCGGGCGGTGCGGAGGGCGCCGAGGGTGGTGGAGTAGTGGCGGGTCTTGGTGGAGAAGTGGCCGCGGAAGCCGAGCATGTGGGCCCAGGCGCGTAGGCGGAGGTCTTCGAGGTCGCGGCGTCCGCCGAGGGTCCAGGCGGTGCGGATCATGCGGCGGGCGTGGTCGTTGATGTCGAGTTGGGCGAGTTCGGCGAGGAACTTGAGCGGGCGGTCGAGGGTGCCGGTGGCTGTTTCGGCGCCCTTGGTGGAGTACTTGGCGATGTAGGCGGCGACCGCGCGTTCAGTTAGTTCGGTACCGCCGTCGAGGTCGGCGGAGCGGATGGGGCGGATGTCGAGTTGTTTGCCGAAGGTGAAGGTGTGGGGTCTGCCGTCGATGGTCGGGCCGGGTGTGGTGGTCTTGGTGGTGGCGGCCTGGATGGCGTCGGTGAGGAGGTCGGTTGTGGCCCAGGTTGGGGGTGGGGTGTTGCTGCCGGCGGGGCCGTCGAGACGGATGACGGAGTGGAAGTGCACCGCGCCGCGTTTTTGGTACTCGGCGACCTTGGCGAAGGAGACGCGGGCGTGGTGGCGGAAGGCCCGTTGGGTGAGGCCGGCTCGCTTGGCGATCTCTCGGCGGAGGTAGATGGAGAAGCGCCGCCACAGGGCGCCGGCGTGGGCGTTCCACAGCACTGCTGACTCGTAGTCGTACGTCTCGGAGTTGAGCGCGGTGCCCAGCGCGGGGGCGTCGTCGGGGTGGCGGGTGCCGCAGCGGCAGGGGCGGGCCGTTCCGCCTTCTCCCGTAGGGCGGTTGTGGACGGGGCCGAAGGAGGGGGCGGTGAAGGTGGCGAGCACGCGGGGGTGGGCGGCCACTTGCTCAGGGGTGCCCTTGCCGCCGCGGAGGCCAGCGGTGATCAGTTGGTAGGTGTCGCGGCGGTAGGTCTCGGCGCAGGCCGCGCACCGGGTGGTGCGGCGGTTGTTGCAGCGAACCAGGAAGTGGCCGGCGGGCAGGTCGGTGGCGTGCAGCTCGGAGAGGATCTGGCCGGTGGTGGGGTGGATCTCGGTGCGGTGGCCGTCGAGACGGATGGGTTGGCCGCACCCGCCCAGGCCCCGAAGTTGCCGGAGCAGGGCGGGCATGGTGCCCAGTGAGGCCAGCGCGGCCAGGTGCGTGATCGGCGGCGTGGTGCGGGCGGGCATCGGGCGATTTCTCCTTGGTTGGCTAGTCGTCTAGATGTGTGTGCCGTTGACGATGTGGACTCCGGTGCGGGTGCCGGACTCCACGGCGGGGGCGAGGAAGGTGTGGGCGAGCCAGAAGCCGAAGAGGGCGATGGCGACGGCCGCCCACATGCGGATGCCGAGGAACTTGATCGCGGCCCAGGCGACGACGCCGAGGACGAGGACCAGGGGCAGGGTGACGGTCACGGGCGGGCCTTTCAGCGGACGGGGCAACGGTGGGTGCGGGCCGCCAGCTCGGCGGCGGCACGGCTGTCGTAGTCGGCGGAGAAGCCGCAGCGCGGGGCGGTGCACGCGGCGGTGTGCTTCTCCCGGCCCCGATGTCGTAGGCGGTCCCGACCTGGACGGGGCCGATGCGGGCGACGTTGCGGAAGCGACGGTTGGCGACCATCAGCGCTCCTCCGGCTTACGGACGAAGTCGTCGGCGTGCTCGGTGAGCCACCGCGCGATCTCTTGGCTCTCGTCCGGATCGGCGGCGAGGATGACGGGCTCGGCGGTGGCCATGGCCTCAACGAAGCGGCCGGCACGGGTGAGTTCGGCGGCGCGTTGTAAGGCGTGCAGGGTGGACGGGCGCATGGGGCGTTCTCCTGTCACAGTCGGGCGGCGACGGCTTCGGCGAGCTGGGCGGGGATGCCGAGGCGGGCGCGCAGGGTCGTGGTGTCGATGGGGGCGCCGGTACGGGCGCGGTGGTCTACGGCGACCTGGCGGGCGTGGTCGACCAGGGCGGCCGGGACAGCCGGGGCGGGCGGGGCCGAGGGGGCGGGGCTGGTCGGCGTGGCCGGCTCGGTGGGCGGCGGTACGGGTGAGGAGGCGTTGAACTCTTCCGGTTTCCGTTCGGGCGCCTTCCCGGCCGTTGTCTGCTGTGGGGTGGAGTGCGCGAGCAGCGATCCGCCGAGGAAGGCGACCGCTGGCCAGCCGGCGACGAGAATGCGGAGCCAGGCGGGGACGGCGTGCAGGTCGAGGAGGCCGGCGGTGGCCACGTTGGCGCCGAGTGAGGCCGTCAACGCGATGACGAACCAGCACCACCCGCTCCGCTTGTCCGTCCCGGACCGCAGCCGCCGCCAGGCCGCCATGAGGAGCAGGTCCACCGACACCGGGTAGGCCCATGCCTTCCAACCGTCCTGCCCGGCTGCCACGGCGATGTCGTGGAGGTGGGCGAAGGACAGTGCGGCGGCGATGACGGCCTGGACGAGCACCGCGTCCACGCGGGCGAGGTACGCAGGCACTGACCTACCCCCTTGTCGGTGTGGTGGGCGGGACTGCCCGCGGGCCGAGAACGGCCAGCAGCTCGGCGCGTTCGGCTTCGGTGGTGGCATTCCGGTACAGGCGACGGGCGTCCGCCAGCGCGGTTGCGTAGTCGCCGGCCCGTACGGCCTTCTCGATGCGGCGGATGGATTCGCGTGTCTGATCGCGCATGGGTGGACCTCCTTCCGGTTTCAGGCATGGAGTGGGTAGGGAGCTGGCGCGAAGCGGTCGCGCCGACCGTTGAGGGTGTGGGTCAGCCGGTCGCCGGCAGCGGTTTGACCAGCGGAATCGCCGAGTCACAAGGGCCGGCCGGCACGACGGGCCGGAAGCGATCGAGCGCCGGAACGTCCGGGACCAGGTCGGCCGAGGCGGTGCAGACGGCGGCGGCGTCGGCGAGCGACAAGTACGGGGTGCGGATGCGGGACCAGCCGCCGGAGGTGTCCCCGGCGACGGCCAGGCCAGGGCGTTCGGGCGCGATGCCGCAGGCGGCGATGACCGCCTCAGGGGCGATGTCCCCGAGCGCCATCTTCGCCGAGGCTTCGTCGTTGACCCTGTGGCAGACGCGGCCGGTGAGCTGGGCGCGGAGCATGGTGGCGCCCTTGCCCAGCTCGGCGCCGAAGCGCTGGCCGCACACTTCGAGGTAGATGCCGGCGGCGCGGCCGAGTTGGGCGAGGCGGATGAGCTGGGTGACCATCTCGTCCCGCCGTTCCTCGTCCTTGCGGGTGGCGACCATGAACAGCTCGGCCACCTCGTCGACGACGACCACCACCGGCACCGGGCGTTCGGACTCCGGCAGGCCCCAGATATCGGAGGTGATCTCCTCGTCGGGGGCGTCCGGGGCGATGCCCTGCCGTGCCTTGATCAGGTCGTATCGGTCCTCCATCAACCGCACCAGCACGGGCAGCAGTTCAGCCACCTGCCCGGGATCCGTGGCCAGCGCGGACAACCGCGGGGCGAACGGAGCCAGCTCCACGCCCCGCTTGCAGTCGATCCCGACCAGTGCGATCGGCTGCGGAGCGAGCCCGGCGACCAGGTGGCGCAGGAACATCGACTTGCCCGACAGCGTGGCACCCAGGGTGAGTTGGTGCGGGACGGCGCGGTAGTCGCGGACGTACGCGGTCGCGTCCTCCCGCAGCGCCACCGGGACCCTCAGCAACCCGCCCTCGACCTTGCGCGGCATCCGGACCTTGCGGAGCACGTCGAAGCCGACGAGTCGCAGTTCGACGACGCCCGGCTTGACCTCGGTGACGTATACCGCGTGAACGCCCCAGGCATGCCGCAGGCGTTCAGCGGAGGCCGCCACGTCGGCCGGTTCCTGGCCCGGAGCCAGCCGTAGCCGGAGCCGCATGCCTGTCGAGGTCGGGCGGTTCAGGCCCCGGCGCGGCGGAACCGGCCGTACCTCGCGCCGAGTCGTCGCCTGGACGAGCAGGGCGCGGAGCCGGGACGGTTGGACGGTCAGCCCGCACGACTCCATGGTCGAGCCGTACGTGCCGAGCAGGCGGGCGGTGGAGAGCGGCAGGCCGGCCGTGCACCAGAAGGCGGCCGGATGCTTCGCCCGGAGGTAGGCGCCCCCGCCACCGAGTGCGGCGACCGGAGCACCCACCTCCAGCAACGTCAGCAGATCGGACATGGCGATCAGGCCGCCGCCGCAGTCGACACGGGGAACTCGCCGGGCATCACGGCGGTGGCGCGGAAGGCGATGCCGTGGCGCTCCTGGCCGTTGAACGTGGACTCCCACGGTCGAGCCACCAGCCCGGCCAGCGAGACAGGCGCGCCGACCGTCAGGCCCTCGGTCAGCCCGTTCTCCGGCACGGTGACCTTGAGGAGCGCCGACTCGCCGCCCTCGATGTAGACGACCCCGACCGTCCACAGCACGTCACCGGTGTTGGCGTCGGTGGCGACCTCGCCGGTCCGCCGGTCCTTCAGCTTCTTCTCCGGAGCCTCGGTCAGCAGGATCGTGGCCGCCGAGGTCTCCACGCGGATGGAACGCAATGCCTTCTCCTCCTCCATGACAGCTAGTCATCTAGACAAGCTGTCGCCGTCGCCCCCGCAATCCGGGGGCGCGCGCATCACTATGACATAGAGACAGCTACTCGTCTATACATGTTGGCTGTCTCGTGTGTACGAGTCGACGGAGGGGAGGGCGGAAGCGCATCGCGTTCCATCCGCCCCGTCATCAGGTGGCGGGGAGCTGGTAGTTCAGGACGTAGGCGTCAGCGGCCATCACCGTGTCGCAGACCTCGACCGCGCGTCCTTCGCTGTCGTGCGCGGTCCGGATCAGGTGGATCACCGGTACTCCGGAAGCCAGACGGAGCGTCTTGACCTCCTGGGGCGAGGGCATCCGGGCGCGGATCTCCTCGTCGAAGTGGTCGAGGCGGTGCCCCAGCTCTTCCAGCCGGGCGTAGATGCCGCCGGGGCCGGGGTTCGGCTCGGCGATCGGAGTGCCGGTCGCCAGGTCGAGCGGGATGTACGAGGTGGCGAACTCGACCGGTCGGCCGTCGAGCAGGTAGCGGCGGCGACGAGCCAGCACACGGCGCGGCCCACCCAGGCGCGTGGCGATGTCCTGCGAGGGGCGCTCCTCCTTCACCTCCAGGCTGTCCACCTCCGGCCGGCTGCCCGCGGCTTCGGCCTCCACGGTGAACGCGGACTTGCCCTGCTCCCGATGCCGCCGGGCGAAGCGGTCCGAGGCCAGCCGCCGGACCGGCGGACGCGGCCGGACGAAGACACCCTTGCCATGCTCCGAGACCACCAGGCCCTCGCCCTGGAGGACGGACAACGAGTTGCGGACGGTCATCCGCGATACGCCGTAGTGCTCGACCAGCTCAGTCTCGGACGGGAGCTTGTCGCCCTCCTTGAACCGGCCCTTGTCGATCGCCTCACGGAGCTGATCGGCGATCTGCCGGAACACCGCACGGTCACTGGTGGGGTCCAGTGCGCCGAGCAGGGCAGTACCCTGAGCGGGCATTTTGACTCCTTTAGGTATCTAGACGAGCGGCTGACACTTGTTGCTACGGTGGGAAGCCTAGCCAGCCGAAGGGGATGGAAGTTCCGTGAGCGCCGAGCGTCCGCACTCCGTGAGCGTCGCCGGAGTCATCGTCGACGACCGGGGCCGGGCCCTGCTCATCCAGCGCCGGGACAACGGCCAGTGGGAACCGCCTGGCGGCGTGCTTGAACCAGGCGAGACCATCCCCGAAGCGCTCCAGCGCGAAGTCCTGGAAGAGACCGGCATCAAGATCGCCCTTCCGGCGACTCTGACCGGCATCTACAAGAACATGACCGGCTTGATCGTCTCGATGGTCTTCCGCTGCGAAGAGATCGACGGCACCCTCACGACCGGCGAGGAAACCCGCGCCCTGCGCTGGGCAACCCGCGAGGAAGTCACGGAACTCGCCGACGAGGCGTACGCGATTCGCGTCCTGGACGCCCTTGACGCGACTTCGCCACCCGCCGTGCGAGCGCACGACGGCGTGAAACTCATCTAGCTCGAACCCACTACCCATAGCGACCCACCAGCGCAAAGGAACTCGTATGCACGAGTATACGAGCAGTCGCCTAGCTGTTGGAGGCGAACGCCCAACTTCGCTGGAGGAAGGTGTCAGTGTCGGCGGCGGATGGGCGCTGCGCGACATTGCCCGCGATCAAGCGGTCGATGCTGCTGCCGGCTACCGATGCGAAGCCGTTGCCCACTCATTTCCCGACGGCGGTTCCGTTCTGCTCGGCTCAGGCTCGGTGACCACTCCACGCCTGGCACTGCGGTGGCTCCGCAGCCGAGCCATCGACATCGCGGACCAGCTCGACGCCGAAGCCGCCCGACCGATCCGCCGGTGGCTCAGTGATCACGCCGCCCACGAGTACGCACTCTTCACCCTCGCCCGGGGCGACTCCTACCTCCTCACGATCTTCGAGGAAGCCACCCGCTACACGCTGTCAGCGAGCCCCGCAGGGAGCACCAAATGCCCCCCGCAGCCATGCCTGCCCTTCGCCCCGGTTACTGGTGCGAGTGCTGGACCCAGAGCCCGGCGACCGGTGAGGCCCCCGTCCTCCTCGCCTCCTGCCAGGCCGACAACGCCGTCCAAGCCGTCCGCTGGATCCGCGTCGCACTCCGCAAGATCACCTCGGCACTCGAATCCGAGGCGGCCGCATGCGCCCGGAGCTGGCTGGCCGGCGGTTACGTGAACGCCATCGAGACCCTCGCCTACACCACGCCCTACGAGATCACCGTCAGCCACCGCGACACCCACATCCAGTGGACCGCCCGGCCCGTGCTCTTCGTCGGCCTGGCCCACCGCGAGGCGACCGAACTCCCAGCTTGCGCCGAGAAGTTCACGCCACGCCCGAAAGCCCCCACGCCCTACTGAGTAACAACCTTCTCTACGGGTTCAAGGCGGCTCGCATGCGCTCGCCGCGCGCGGGGCCCGGCTCTCCGCCGGGCCGGTGCGCTCCTGTCTTCGCCCCGCTCCCCGGCCCGGCCGCCGTGCCGCGCGCGAGCGCAGCAGCCAATTGAGCGCATAGAGGCGTATGTCGCGGCTGGGGCGGTCGGCGCTCCCTGGCCCAGGTCGCCAATGTACTAGCCGTTAGCAGGGCCACAGCCGGAGGTGCACCGGGTGCTGCGGAACACATCGCGTGGCAGACGAAGCAGGCGTTCCGAGGTGAGGTGCGCGTCGGTGTGCAACGTAGTGGGAGAGGCGCTCAGTCTTCGTAGGGGCGGACCGGCGTGGTATTGACATGAGTTAGGTGCATAGACCTCACAGGTCGGGCAATTGAACTTCGCCCCCAAAGGACTCGATGAAATTGTCACGAATACCGGGATCAGACTTAAATGCCTCTCGGAGAATATTTCCAAATCGTGTAAATTCTTCATCCCGCCTGAGCTTGGAAGCAGCTTGAAGAGCCAGGCCACAGCTAATCGCGCGCCCATAGGGAGTCAAGACGTTTCTGCCGATTTCCAGCGACTCCCGTGAGTGCTGCAGCACCTTTTCCCATTCCTTCATTTTCCCGTATTCTTGAGCCAGCACCTGATGAGTGGCTGCAACGCTCTTCATGTCACCGAAACGCGCTAACACTTCGATCGCCGCGGTGGCAGCTTTCATTGCCTCACCGCCCTTACCTCCTTGGAAGAGAATAGGGATATGAGAAATTGCGGCCGTGGCCAACCTTTGCTCATCGCCAAGGTGGGCAAACATAGCCTGAGCGACCATCGAATACTCGGCCGCCTCACCGGTCCTCCCGAGGCGGTTCAGGACTTCTGCAGCGTTACTGCGTGCGAGCGCTTCACCTGAAACACTCAGCGCGGTGCGGCAGATCTCTATATCCTGCAGATGGAGCGCCAAGGCCTCTTCGTGTTGGCCGCGACGTCGCAGAGTAATAGCGAGATCATTGGTTACCATGCTAATTTTATGAGGGTTGCCAATTTTGGAAAATTTCTCCAGAGCTGCTCGCTGAAGCTCCTCGGCCTTCCTCAGGCGACCCATCTCGGCATGCGCGAGGGCTAGCGTGTTCAGAGTCTCCGCCGCGCCCGATTCATCTGCAGTGTGAAGGCAAACATCCAGGTCGCGCTCAAAATAATCGATTGCCTCACTCATTTCTCCAGCAGCCCGATGAATCGTACCGAGATTGTAAAGGACCTTCCCGACCTCATGTTTAAGATCGAGCTCCTCGTAGATCATCAAGCTTTCTCGCAGAAGGGGAATGGCCTCATCCGACAGGCCGAGATCCATCTTGAGGCAACCCAGAAGATTGGTAGCACCGGCAACTAGGACCGGGTGCCCGGAATTCGACGCAACAGCATAGACTTCTTCAGCGCATGCAAGAGCGTTCGAGAATTCTCTACGGTATCGAGCCAGGTTAGCTCGTGCCGTTAAAAATACAATCTCGATCCCATGTTCATCAATCTTCTGCGAAGATCTAAGCCCCACACTGTTGACAGTCTCCCACTCGCTCCAGTGGCCTGCCGTCTCACAGATCCCTGAGAGGGCCATAGCGAAAGCGACTGTATTATTGGGGGACTCGTGCGACTCGGAAATAGACAGTGCCGCTACTGCGTTAGCGAACTCGTGTTCCACCCACTTCGCTGCGCTCTCGATCGAATCTATTTCGGCGCTATTTCCCTTTGGGACTTCAACCTGAAACACTCCATCCAAGTTGAACTGAACTTTCAGCGCCGAGTTTCGAAGCCAGGCAAGCATGCGATGCCTGTCGCCTTGAATCTGATCGGCAGGATCCTTTTCCATCTGCTCGCGCGAGAAGACTTTTAGGAGGTCGTGAAACCTGAATCTTCCAGCAACTTCTGAATGTTCAATAAGGTTTGCCTCGGCAAGCTTCCGCAGAGCTTTGGCGGCCTGCCTATTGTCAGAACCGGTCAAGGTCGAGCAAATTCCCGGACCGAAATCCCCTCCCGGTACGTGAGAAAGTCTTTTAAACGCATTCCTGCACCCCTTACCCAACTTGCGGTACGAGAGGTTGAAAGCTGCGCGCACAGCTAGGTCGCCGACCTCTAGTGCCTCAAGTCGGTCTCGTTCGTCGCGCAGCTCTAGAGAAAGATCGGACACTCTCATGTTTCGTGTGGCATGCAGACGATTCGCTGCGATGCGCAAGGCGAGGGGGAGATGCCCGCACAACTGCGCGACACTCTTCGCCTCCTCAGGCTCCCTGTCCACGACCTCGTGGCCGACCACTTTCCGGATAAAATCCATTGAAGTCGCGGCAGGGAAAGTCTCCAGATCAAAGCGGCTTACAGACTCCAGACCCAGCAATTTATTCCTGCTTGTCACCACCACCAGAGACCCAGCCCCAGGTGGGAGAAGGGGGCGGACCTGCTTTTCGTCAGCAACGTTATCGAGAATGATCAACAGGGAGCGACCAGTGACCGTTCGCCGGTAGGCGTCCAAACGGGCATGCGGGTCACCAGGGATCTCCTCTTCTGGAACCCCCAGTGCCTGCATAAAACGAGCCATGACCTCCTCAGGTGCCGCTGGTCGCTCGTCGACGCCGCGAAGATCGGCGTACAGTTCCCCGTCCGCGTAGGTTCTGCCCACTCGATGAGCGATGTGCACGGCAAGGCAGGTCTTCCCAACCCCGGGTTTTCCCGATACGACCGCAGTCATCGAATGCGGTCTTTCCAAGCTCTCGAAAGCGTCACGTTCAATGGCCTCGATGTCAGATTCACGACCCGTAAAATCAGACACCTCAGGCGGCAAGATTCGAGGGCGCGCCGTGGGGATGCGCTCTTCCGAATTGCTCGTGAGTGTGATGTGGACCGACGAATTCGTCAGGATCGGCCCGGTGGCGTTGCCTCCCACGGCCACTGCAGCTTCACCACTCGCCTCAACGCCTGTCCGCTCCAGCTTCATGACACCTCACCTGAGCCGCAGGCGACATCCGTCTCAACCGGGCCCCGCGCTTCTTTTCCCACCGCGACAGCACCTGCTCCGGCTGCGGTGATTCCCTGGCCAGCGACTTCTCCTGCGGCACCAGTGTCACCAATGACCTTGGTGGAGATGCGCCCGTGCGAGGAGCCCCCGACCGCGACTGCGCCGGCCCCTGTAGCTCGAACAACCGGGGGCTGCTCATCGGACGAGGCTTCACCGTTCAGGTAGATCTGAGGCACTGCACCGGCCAAGACCAGCACGATGAGAGCCGTCCACCACGCACCTGACGAGCTGTTTGTCGCCACGTTCGTCACGATCCCGGTTGCAGTGGCGATCATCCCCGCCAGGACTACTGCCACCACACGTTTAGCCCTTGAGGACACTGGCCTCCCCCTCCTTGCTGTTGAACACCAACTACGTATGAGTTCTACAGGAGTTCCAAGGAGGACGGAGACGTTTTCTGGCTCGGTTACCGGAAGGGATGCGCCGCGCCCGCCCTAGCGAACCCGCACTGTCCCACGGGCACCATCCCCCCTGGGAAGCGCACTCAGCCGAGGGCGCCACCTCGTCTTCCAGTCCCAGCCTCCTGCGGAAGGCTCTTACAACGCCTAGCTACAAGAGGCGGATCGGCCCTGTTGCACTTGGCGACCAGGAGAAAGGCACTGCGGTCCGACGCCATGGGCCAGCCGTCGTGGCTTACTCTGGCCGACGGGAAGTACCTGACAGAGTGGTTGAGGCTAGTGGTGGGTGCAGCGAGGCATACGCGCGCCTGATCGGTCGTCGCACCCGCCGTCTTGGCTGACTGTCGTTGGCTGAGGCCGCGACGGGTAGCACTGGACAGCCTATGCCGTCGCCCGCCCGCTGCTCGTACTGTGGTGCAGGTAGGCCGCAGCAGCTACGCGGACCGTTCAGGCTGACATCCGTCGTTGACATCAACGGCTGCGAACAGCGACGGACCCAGGGGTGCAGCGGCAGCTGTCCTCCCGCCGGACAAGGCGCCATCTCTACTCTTCGAAGCGAACTTGTAAAGCGAAGGTCGTCGGTTCGAATCCGACAGGGGGCTCTGAGCACACCGCGCTGACCTGGGATTTCTCCCCAGGGAGGCGTCTTATTCGGCCTCGGACTCCGCGTCCGGGGCCGTTTGCGTGCGCGGTGCGTGAGCGGATGGGGCACCAGAGCCGCGCTCAGCCGCGGATTCTCCGGCACCGTCCGCCACGGCTTCGGGGTCGGTTCCGGGTGCTTCGTTCGCTTCGACGTCCACCTCGGTCGTGGTGGTCGGCGTCGTCGGGCGTGCGCGGGGGACGAGGCGGGCGGCGGCTTCGGCGATTGCCCGGTCGGTCTCGGGCAGCAAGCTCGTGTAGGTGTCCGCCGTGATGGCGATCGAGGAGTGGCCGAGCATTTCCTGGATGTCCTTCAAGTCGGCCCCGGCCGCGTGGGCGAGAGTCGCCGCCCCATGGCGCAGGTCGTGGAGCCGGATCGGCTGGAGGCCGATCTCCTCGCACAGCTCGATGAAGCGGCGGGTGACGTTGGCGGGGTGGAGTATCTCGCCGTTCTCCTTGGTGAAGACGCGTCCGGTCTCCGCCCAGGCGCTTCCCCACTCCTCGCGGTCCTTGTCCTGCTGGATGCGGTGCCGCTTGAGGGCCCGGACCGGGTCTGAGTCGAGCGCGATCGTCCGAGCGCCCGCGTCGGTCTTGGGGTCGTCCTCGTACACCTCCCAGCCGCTCACGACGAGTTGCTTGGCGACGGTGATGCGGCCGTCGTCGAGGTGCGTGTCGGTCCACCTCTGCCCGCACGCCTCGCCTCGCCGCAGTCCACGGAAGACGATCAGGTGCCACAGCGCGTAGAGACGGTCCTCGGCGACGTGGTCGAGGAAGAGGCCGGTGTGCTCCGGCGTCCAGACCATCACGGGCGAGGGCTTCTCGCCGGTGCGCTTCCAGTGGAGGATGCGCTCCTCTGTCCACACCAGAGCCTTGGGGCGCTTGCCGGCCTCCAACTCGACGTGGGAGGCCGGGTTGAAGGTAATCAGCTGCTGGGCGATCGCAGCGTTCAACGCGGCTCGCAGCGTGGAGCGGATGCGCTGACGCGTGGCTGGAGTGGCGACGCGGCGGAAGGGATCCATCTCAGCGATGGCAGCCTTCAACACCTGGCGGCGGGCGCGGTGGACGCGACCCTTCCAGGGAATCTCGGCCAGGTCCTCAATCGCCCTGCAGCGGGTGGCATTTCCCTCGGTGATGCCGACGTTGGCCTCGGCGATGGCCTCGAACATCTCCGACAGGTGGCTGACGCGAAGACGGTCCAGGCGGAGGTGCCCGATCCGCGGTTTGAGGTGGAGGCGGATGTTGCCCTCATCGCGGCTGATGGCGCTCGGTCGCCTCTTCTTGCCCGCCAGCCACATGTCCAGCCAGTCGCCGACAGTGAGGCGGCTGGTCAGGTCCAGGCCGTGGCTGAGGCGCCGCCGGGTCTCTTCGACGTTCGGCAGGGGCGCCTTCTCGTCCGCCACCTTCTCCAGCAGCTCGGCGATCTGGGCCATGCCCTCGGGTTCGTCGGCGTCGGAGAGCCCGAGCAGGGCGCGTATGTGGTCGAGGTCGGCCTGTGCGGCTTTGAGGGACTCGTAGCCGGCGCGGCTGAAGGAGCGCCGGGTGCCGTCCTCGCGAGGCGGGAGTTCCTGGCGTATGGAGTACGAGCCGTGCTTGCGGCTGGTGAGCTTGGGGCAGTTCTTGCCGAGCGGCTTGCCGGTCTGGGGATCGCGGCAGTAGCAACGGCGGTGCGTGGAGCCCTTCAAAGGCGTTCCTCCAATGTGGTGTGGGAGTCGCCCTCGGACGGGTCGACGTCGGCCAGTGCGGATGGCAGGTCAGGTGGGGTGGCTCCGTCGCCGCGGAGGTCCCGGCGGAGATACCGGAGGTGGTACTTGGCAGACAGGGCCTGGTCGGCGAACTTGGCCCGTCTGCGTTCGGCTTCTTCCTGCTGCGCGTGGCTGGTTGCCGCTTCGGCTGTGAACCTCGCCCGTTCCTCCTCTTCGAGGGCGGCCAGGGCGGTGCTGACGAGCTTGGCGTGAGCCTTGAAGTCAGGCACCAGGCCCGCGTCGTGCCCGGGCACGTCCTGCTCGCCGGTGAAGCGCCGCAGGGCGTCCCAAGTGGGTACGAGGTCCTGGAACGGGAGTTCCTGGGCCCGGTCGACGTATCCGACCGGAAAGATCAGGCAGCCCGGGTAGGTCTCCAGGGCGGCGGCCAGGACCATGACGTCCACCAGCGGGAGGCTGGCCCGGCGTCCGGATTCCATGTTGGCGATCACGTTGCGCGGGATGGGATGCCCGAGGCTCTCGCACCGGTCGGCCAGATCCTGAGCGCTCCATCCCATCTCCTTCCTTCTCCGCCGGACTTCGCCAGCCACGTTGGTCTTGATCCGGTGCTCCCACTCAGGGAAGCCGTCCTCTTCATCATCGCGATCATGTTGTGTCACATTGACACATTAGCTTGTGGATCCTGATTGGTAGACGCCTGGAGCCGGACGTGAGGGCCACGTTCGCCGAGGGCTGTACCGAAAGGGATGCCGCATGCGCGAAAACGCCGCTGCCGGACGAATGAACGGGATGAGCTGGGAAGATCTGCTTGCGCTTCCTGTCGCCGTTGACCTGGAGACCAGTAATCGCGCCTTGGGGCTCGGCCGGAGCAAGGGCTACGACCTGGCGAAGCGGGGTGACTACCCGTGCAAGGTCCTGCGGCTCGGCAATGCCTACCGGGTCGTCACCGCGGATCTTCTGGATCTGCTCGGACTGGCGGCGTGAAGGGGCGGCAGCGTAGCAGGCGGTTCTGCGTTGAGCTGACACAGAATCGCTGGACTGTTGGCGGGTGTGGCCGTACGGTCCGTGTTCCCTCGCGATGGCCTGGTGCCCGCGAGACGGGACGGGGCCCCCGGCGGTGCAACGCCGGAGGCCCCAGCAACCCCGAACGGCCCGTCAAGAACCAACCCGGCGGTAAGGGCGTGCAAGCCTGCCACCGCCAGACGAGGAGCTGCCCCGTGGAACACGCGGGAGCCGAGCCCTATTCCGACCCCGACTCCGACAAGCCGGTATGGCCGCCTGTTGCCGTCCCCGGCCAGCCGAACGCCCATTCTCTGCCGTCACCGGAAGAGCCGCCCACCGTCATACCCGACCCCGCCCCCGGTCTCTGAGGGAGAGCAGGTGCTGACGGAGTTGCGGGAGCAGATTCGTCGGTACGTCGTGCTGCCGAGCGAGGAAGCCTTCACGGCGGTCACCCTGTGGGTGGCGGCGACCCACCTGCAGACCGCGTGGCAGCACGCTCCGCGGCTGGCCATCGTCGGCCCGGCCAAGCGGTGCGGCAAGTCGCGGCTCCTGGACGTGATCACCGAGACCGTCCATGACCCGCTGATCACGGTCAACGCCTCGGCCGCAGCGGTGTTCCGGTCGATCACCGATACCCCACCGACTCTGTTGGTCGACGAGGCCGACACGCTCTTCGGCTCCGTGAAGGTCGCGGAGAAGAACGAAGAGATGCGCGGCCTGCTCAACGCGGGACACCAGCGCAACCGCCCGACCCTCCGGCCCCAACCATGAGGTCGCGAAGTTTCCCACCTTCGCGATGGCAGCCCTCGCGGGCATCGGCGACCTGCCCGACACGATCATGGACAGGTCGATCGTCATCCGCATGCGCCGCCGCAGGCCGGGCGAGAAGGTGGCGGATTTCCGCACCTTCCGCGACACCCCGGCCCTCCACGCACTCCGCGACCGGCTCGCCGCATGGTTGGCACCGCTCCACGCCGAGGCGATGGAGCTGACACCGGTCATGCCGGTCGAAGACCGCGCGGCTGATACCTGGCAGCCGCTGGTGTGCGTCGCCGACCTCGCGGGAGGCCAGTGGCCCGACCTCGCCCGCACCGCCTGCCGGGTCATGGCCAAGCACGAGGCCGAGCACGACCAGGACAGCAGCAGCCTGGGCATCCGCCTTCTGGCCGACATCCGCCGGGCCTTCGCCACCGAAGGGAATCCACCGGCTATCCGCACCAGCCGTCTCCTCGACATCCTCAACCAGGACGACGAGACGCCCTGGCCGGAGCACACCGCCAACGGCCTCACCCCTCGCGGCCTGCAGATCCTGCTCAAGGAGTACGGGATCAGCTCGGCCACCCGTCGCTTCCACGGCGGCGTCCAGGCCAAGGGCTTCACTCGACTGCAGTTCGCCGACTCCTGGGCGCGCTACTGCCCCGAGTCCACGCCGGATTCCACGACCGGCGCCTGACCCGGCACGACTCGTCGCGACTCGTCTCCACGCAGGTCAGCGCAGGGACGAGTCGGAGACCGACAACGAGTCGACTCGACATCACCGCTGCACCCGTACCTGTTCTGACCAGGCGTGCAACGAGTCGCGACGAGTCCCCCAGACCACGGCCACGTCAGCCCCCGCATTCTGGAGCACCACGCTTGCCTGCATCGCACACCGCCCCATCCGCTTCCCCGGTGCCGCTGGCCGCCGCGATCCGCATAGGTGTGGCGCTACTGGCCGTGGCGGCCTTCGCGCTCTCCTACGACGCCCTGCGTCAGATGGCCGCCGCCAGCCACATCCACCCGGCGCTCACCTATGCCTTCCCGCTCGTCATCGACGGGTTCATCGCCATCGGGATCGGTGCCTTGCTCACCCTGCGGGAAGCGCCTCTGTCCGCCCGCCTCTACGTCTCGGCGCTGGTCGGCATCGCGACCGCCACAAGCATCTGGGCCAACGTCCTGCATGCCATCCGCCTCAACGAGCAGGCCCGCCACACAGGACTTGCCCTCGACGACATCACCGTCGGCGTCATCTCCGCCATCGCCCCACTCGCCCTGGCCGGAGCCGTTCACTTCTACCTTCTCGTCGCCCGGCGCCCGACCGCCCCCGACATCGAGGGCCACCGCCACAACAACAGCCAGACACACACCAGGGGAAACACGGCCAGCGCCACAGCACCGCTCCCCGCTACGAATCCCAAGACCGTGGATGAACCGGCCACCGAGCACGTGGCGGAAGCCGCGCACCAGCACGCCAGGCCCGGAGGCAACCAGCCAAGCCTCTCTCTGGAAGAGGCCATCGACATCGGCCGCACAGCCCCCCTCGGCCGGGCCGGGCGCGTCTCGCGCCGCAACATCGAAAAGGCGATCCGCGACAAGGGATTCGGCATCTCCCGCAGCCGCCTGGATGACGTCAAGAACCTGCTGCAGGCCGAACTCGACCAGGCCGCCGCAGGTACCGGCTGAACCCCATATCCCACGTCACCCCTGCCCGCCTCTCCCGCACAGCAACACGAGAGGGGCGGGCCCTCACACGCACCACCACTCGCAGGAGCCCACATGCATGACGCAAATGACGAACTCGAACTCCCCTCGTCCCAGCAGTGGACGGTGTAGCTGTGTTGCGGGATCTGGTTGCCGTCGTTGAAGAGCCGCAGCCGTGGGGGTTCGAGGCGGTGCCGGGCGATGATCTGGTTGAGGCCGTCCCAGGTGAATAGGTCCGAGAAGTCGCCGACGCGCGGCCAGAGGCGATAGGTGCGGCCGAACGCCTCGGCGGGGAAGTCCCCGCCGAGGCTCCGGACCGCCGAGGAGATGGCGGTCATTTACGGCTCCGATCAGTCGTTGCCGTCGCCCTTGCCGGTGCCGCCGCCGTCGCTCAGCCGGTCCTGGCTGCGGGCGGCCTGCACGGAGCGCTTCGAGACGATCAGGTCGTTCATCGCATGTTCCTTTCTCTTCGGTTCTCCCACCGGGGTTCCGGTGGGAAGTCTGTGGGCGCCTAGACAGGCGGCGCCGGGTCGGTGTCGGGTGCAGAGACCGGGGCTGTCAGGGTGCGGTCCGCGTCCTGCTGCACGGTGACGGCCAGGAGCGTGAGGGTGGTCGACGCACCCAGCAGCCACAGGCGCCCCAGCCAGACGTCCAGCCGCGGCTCCCCGCTGCGGTGGCGGCCCCTGGCTCCGTGCTCGGACCACGTCACCTCACGCCCCCTGCTCGTGGTGGATCTGGCGGAGCAACTGCTGAACGGAGCGGGCCAGCGACTGAAGGCGACGCGCGGCCGACACCAGCCCATCGCCAGGCCCGGCCCCCAGCTGGAACTGGGCGTTGTCGACCTGGGCGTGTTCCCGGTACCAGGCGACCTCGCCCGGCCGGTGCTCCTGGACGTGCTCTTCGGCCTGCTCGATCAACGGGCCGAGATGCCCCTTGAGGGTGTCGATCAAGCCGAGGACCTCGTCATAGGGAGGAAGAACGATGGTGGAGCGCAGAGCTGCGGCGATGTCCGCCTGGATCTGGTCGATGCCATCGGTGCCCGTCGGGCTCAACTGACCCGGCAGCGGCTGCTGATCGGCACGGGTGGCATCCATGGTGCAACTCCTCGAAGACGGTGGTGGTAGTCACCGCCGCCAGGGGCGAGGAGAGGCCGGCCTTACACGGCCCCTGGCGGCTGAGTACGAGTCAACCGCCGGAGCAACAGGCAGATCCGCAACCGGGTTGCGAGGTAGTAATCCCTTTGCAGGTGGGTCAGTTGACGGCCACGCCCGCGCGGCCGGCGAACGCCCGCACACCCGGGAGGGTCCGGTCATGCCGGAGCAGGCCGCTGGCCAGGTTCTTGACCGACCCGCGCCGGATCTCCTGAGGTGCGGCCCGTTCGGCCGCCAGCAGCGCCCGGTAGCACTGCTCGGGCTTGCCCCACTGGTCAAAGCACCGGGCCACGTCAGTGAAGAAGCGCCCCTGCCGCTCGGCGGTCGGCAGGGCCGCAGGGTTGATGGTCCTGGCCAGATCGATCGCCTGCCCGGCATCACCGAGCAGGTAGTGGACCGACAGCTGGTGCAGCAGCACCTGCTGGGTACCGGTGTCCGTGCGGGCCTCGGGGCTCGTCCGGCCGATCTCGGCGGCTTCGGCGGCCTCGCCGATCAGCCCGTGCGCGGTGGGCCGATCGCCCATCTTGGCCGCCGTGTACGCGGCAGTGGCCAGCAGCGAGACACCCGCGGACAGCCGGGCGGCCTCGGGAGTGCTGCGATCCGCCCGCACGTCCTGCGCGGCCCTGACGGCGATATCGGTGGCGCGTGCGAGGTGGCCTTGGCGGCGCCAGGCACTGGACACCATCCGGTGCGCCTCAGCGGTCGTCAGGGCATCGCCGCCGATCCGCGCAGAGGCCAGCGCACGGTCCGCAGTGATCGCCACCAGACCGTCCTCGCCGAGCTTGATGCACAGCCGAGTGGCGATGTTGTAGAGGTCGGCGACGGCGGTGGCCGACAGCTCCGCCGGCTCCAGGCCCTGAGCTTGCGCGATCCTGCCGGGCAGGTTCCGGGCCAGCGTGTCGTAGCGGGCGGCTCGGAATTCCTCTCGGGACGCCCTCACTTCGGCAGCGACGCCGGCCGGTGACACCTCACCGCGCTTCGACACGGTGGCAGTGCCGTAGAGCAGGTGGTCTTCCAAGGGCGCGAGGGTGCTGGCCTCGGCTGGAGAGGCACCGGCCAGGGGGGTGGTGAAGACCACCGCCGCAGCGGCCAGAAGTTCGCGGCGTCGCACGGGGTCGTCCCCCTCCTCTGGACCAAGATTGCGATCAACCCTAGCCGAGGTGGGCCGACGCCGGGTCGATGTCGACGCTGGCCCTGGAGGCGCGACAGCGAGAAGATCGGCCAGGGGAATGTCCAAGGCATCAGAGACCTGACGCAGGGCGTCCAGGCTGTTGACCGGGATTACGTCCCGCTCGACCTGAGACACCCAACTCTCCGACCGGTCGATCATCGCAGCCAGGTCCCGCTGGGGCCATCCCTTGCGTCTGCGCGCCTTGGCGATCGTCTTACCGAGTGTCAGTTCGCTCCCCGCCATTGGGCACGCCCCCCGAGGTCCCGTATCCGCATCGAGTGAGCATGCAACGGTACTGGCGGAAGGGGCACGGCTGTAGAGGACAAGGCAGCGAGAGTAGGCCAACTCCGGCGCGGCGTACCGCCGTGGCCCGAGAGGTGATCACGCCCCACCAGTACGTCAGCCGCCAATGGTGAGCTGAACCAGCGGCCAGACGACAACGATGCTCTCGAGCGGCCGCCTTCGGCAGTGATTCCGCGGCTAGCGTCACACCAGCCCCCTTACCGCCGGTAGCGAGCCAACGGATCAGTAGCCCTGTTGTGGGACTACTCCATGAGGCGCCTGGAAGTCCTCACCGAAACCGACGGTACTGCGTCCCATCCCGTCAGCGTCGGGCAGTCAGCTGCAGTGAAGTCCACTGTCAGACCTCGCTGATAGAAAAGAAATAGGGTCATGCGTTCGATTCAAGGGGTGGCTCATGTACAACCCTCAGGTCCTAGTCGGCACTAACATGCACGTTCCGCAGGCACTATTCCCCCCTCGGTCTCGTCCCCTTATCCTCACGATCACGCGATGGGGAGGGGCGCCAGTGGCGGCAGAGGCGACGAGCTGGCAGAAAGAGCAAGTCAGCCGTGCTTACGTGCACGCGCTCGCCACGCAGGGTGGCTACACGATCTGCGATTGGAATGTCGACAAGGATGGCGTCGACGTTACTCTTCGCTCGCGCGGTCTGATGGTGGACATCCAGCTCAAGTGCACGCAGAGCCCGCGTGCCGTCCGCGGCGGCTACAGCTTTGCGCTCGACGTGGAAACGTACAACAAATTACGCGACCCAGAACGCTCTGCCCCCGGCCACCTCGCGTTGCTGATCGTCCCGCCGGACATCGGCCGCTGGGTGACCCACCAGCCGGAATCGATCGTTCTGGCCTGCCACGGCTACTGGGCCTCCCTTCAGGATATGGCCGAGGCTAATAGCACTGTCACCACGGCAATCCATTTGCCCGAACACCAGTCGCTCACGGTGAAGGCCATGGGCACCATGTTCGACGCGGCGCGCCGAATGACCAACGCCGCTGGTTGGGGGGTGAACTGACGTGATGCACAGCAAGCTCGACTTCGCTCCCAAGGAGATCCGCAGCTACCTCAAGGTCACCGGCTGGTCCCCTGTGTCCGGCGGGGCCCTCGCCGAACTGTGGAGCCTGCCCGGACCAGCCGAAGAAGTCGTTCTGGTCCCGATGAAACCCGGCGCCCCAGACTTCGACAAGCGGACCCGCATCCTCGTGGAGGACCTGGCCCGGATCGAATCTCGGACGGTGCACGCCGTGCACTCCGCCATCGCGACCGTCTACCACGATGTCACCGACCTCAGGGCCTCTCACCCGTCCCTGAGCGACGGCTCCATTCCGCTAGAGGCTGGGTACGAGCTGTTCCTCTCCGCCAGGCGCCTGCGCGTGGCTTCGGCAGCGGCGGCGATCCGTCGTCAGGGTCACTTCCGTAACTTCCCCACTCGGGCCCGCGATCAGGCCCGCGAGGTTCGACTGGGCCAGACTCGCCGCGGCTCGTACATCGTTCCCATCATCAGCCAGGCCCGTTCTCCAGAAGATGTGTACGCACCCCAGCAGGAGCACATCGACATCCAAGTCGAGGAGACGCTCTTCGACCGGCGTGTCACCGCCACCATGTCCCGCGCCCTCGGTGTGCTGGAGGAGATGGCCGGCGCCGAAAGGGCACCCACGCCCAGCGAGATCGCCGACTCGGTCGGCGAGGGCGTCTCGTACGAGCTGTGCCAGGCGCTCAGCAAAGTGGTCAAGTCCGACTCCGTCGATGCTCTGGATATCACCTTCAATTGGTCTCAAGTGGCCGCACCACCGCCCGGTTCCTCGCCTCGCGTCGAGTTCAACGCGGCCGCAATCAACATTGTGAACCGTGTCTCAGACCACCTGAAGACCCAGCTCTACACCCACGAGCACGTCATCTACGGCGTCATCACCGACCTCAGCCGACGTCCAGAGGACGAGACAGGCCGTGTAGGCATTGAAACGCTAATTAAACGGCGCCGCAGGACGGTCTGGATCGACCTCCCTGACAGGAATTACCACCAAGCGGTCCGCTGCCATGACCTAGGCGTCCCGGTGCGCGTCCGGGGCGTACTCAGCAGCCCACCAGGCGGGCACGCCACCATGGAAGTCAGTGACTTCGGCCCAGACCCGTCGCTGGGCACGAACGAGTGAAGACCTGGACAGCGGGCGACTTCGCCGACACCTTCTACGAATCACTGATCACGACAGCAGCTTAATGAAACCCATAGGGGCACCTTTCGTCGTTGTCTGGTGCCACAATGCCTGGGTTCGCGTGAAGGAGGGGTGCCAATGCTTGCGGAGACGGCGGCGTTACGGCTGGGGACGACCGTGGCGAATGCGGCGGGGCGGTTGTGGCTGAGCGGCAAGCAACGGGAGCAGGAGCGTTTGCTGCCGATGGAGGAACTAGTCCGGGTACGGGTGCCCGGCGTACGCTTCCAGCGCGAGGTCAGGCAGCAGTTCGAGCAGATCACCAATGCGGTGTTCGACCGGCTGGAGCCGTTTCTGAAGCACGCTTTCCAACGGTTGGAGGAGGGCGGTCGCCAGGCCGTGATCGATGCCGTGTCCGATACCTTCACGCGGGCGGACCTTTCAGATGAAGCACTTCTCGCGGCGAACGCCCACCCGGCCGAGCTCATCCGCCACATCACCGGCTCCGTGAGCGCGCCGGTCGGCCTGAACGAGGCGGAAACCCGGTTGTATGAGGTGCTCTTCGCGGAGTGCGTCGAATACTACGTCCGTATCGTGCGTAGTCTGCCGGTCTTCGAGGAGCGGGCAGCAGGGGAGTTGCTGGCGCGGACGGCAACGTTGGGTAGCGAGGTGGCGCGAATCCTGGAACGCCTGCCGGACCGCTCACTGTTCGCGCCGGATGGCACGGACCACGACACGGCATTCCGTCGTACATACCTGGAACTGGTCAGCAGGGACCTGGACGAAGTGGAGCTGTTCCGGAGCACGTCTGACCGGGCGGCCGCACCCCGCGTACGGCTGTCCGTCGCGTACGTCAGCCCACGAACCACCGGGGTTGATGGGAAACGCCGAAGCATCACCCGCTCCTTGCCACCGATCAGGCCTGACATGAGCTATTGGGAAGAATCCGGAGTAGAGAGCTCTGGCAAGCGGGTCGAGGCCGCGTTGAGCGGTGCGTCCAGGGCGCTGCTGCGCGGCGAGGCCGGCTCGGGCAAAACGACCTTGCTGCGCTGGCTGGCCATCATGGCGGCGCGTGGGGCTTTCAAGGGTGAGCTGGCAGACTGGAACGGACTCACGCCCATCTTCATCAAACTGCGTGAGTACAGCGGCCGCACGCCGCCCAACCCGGAGGCGATGCTCGACGGAATCGCCGGGCCTATTACCGGGGTCATGCCCAGAGGGTGGGTGGAGCGCCAGCTCGACGGCGGCAAGGCACTACTCCTGATCGACGGCGTGGACGAGCTGCTTGACCGGGAACGCCGAGCGGTACGGGACTGGCTGCGCAAGCTGCTGGGGCAGTACGACGGCATACGGGTGGTCGTCACCTCACGCCCCGCTGCGGCCGGCGCGGACTGGCTGAGGCGTGAGGACTTCAAAGCCCTCCACCTCGACCGGATGACGCCACCGGACCTGGCGGCATTCGTACGGCAGTGGCACCAGGCCGTACGGGAACTGGGCGGCGAACTGCCCTGCTCGGTAGATGATCTTCCCCGGTATGAGCAGTCCCTGCTCACCAGCCTCAAAGACAAGGCTCATCTCCAATCGCTGGCTGGTACACCGTTGTTGGCGGCCATGCTGTGCGCGATGCACCTGAACAGGGGCCGCCAACTGCCGCGGGACCGTATGGAGCTGTATCGGAATGCCCTGCACACCCTGGTCCATGACCGGGACGCGGATCGGAATGTGCCGAGTGCGGCGGACAGCAATCTCAGCCTCGGCGACAAACTCATCATCCTGAGAGACCTCGCGTGGCGGCTGTCGGACAACAACCGCAGCGAGATTGGCCTGGAGAGGGCGGCCGGATACGTCGCATCAAAGCTGAGGGCGATGCGCCACCTGGACGTTCTGGATGGCGACGAGGTCCTGGAGCAGTTACGACACCGCTCCGGGATCCTCCGGTCCCCCGCCCAGGGCCGCATGGACTTCGTACACCGAACCTTCCAGGAATACCTCGCCGCTAAGGAGGCCACAGAGGAGGACCGCATCGGCAACCTGGTCGGCCGAGCACATCTGGATCTGTGGCGGGAGACGATCATCATGGTGGCGGGCCATGCCAACACCCGTCAACGGGAAGAACTGCTCGGCGGCATTCTCGACCGCGCCGAGGAGGAGCCCCGGCACGCGCGCACGCTACGGCTGCTGGCGGCAGCCTGTCAGGAGACGCTACCTTCCGTGTCCGACGAGCTCGCGGACCGCCTGGACCAGGCCATGACCAAGCTGCTTCCAGCAAGGCGGAAGACTGATCCGCCCGCGTTGGCAGCGGTGGGGACCAGCCTGCTGCGGTGGTTGCCGCGGTCATTGGGGCAGCTGACCGAGAAGGCCGCGGCACAGACGGTACGGACCGTGGCACTGATCGGCGGTGAGGAGTGTCTGGAACTGCTAACGGCATACGTGGGCGACGAGCGCAATGACGTTGTCCGTGAACTCATCAGCGCGTGGGACTACTTCGACGCCGATACCTACGCCGACGATGTTCTGTCACGGCTACCGCTGGCGGAACGCCGGGTGGGTCTCACTCATTCCGGCCAGCTGCACACGGCAAGTCGGTTGCGTTCGCTGACAGACGTCCGAATAGATCACCCCGTACATGGACTCGGGCTTCTCGCCGAGTTTCCACCCCTGCAGTGGTTGTGGGTGAGCAAGCTCCGCCAAGGTGCCGACCTGTCCGTCCTGCGGGTCCATCCTGGTCTCAAGGAACTCCTGCTGTTCGGCAATGGGCCGGTGAGAGGGGCATCAGCTCTCACGGACCTCACGGAACTGGGCTGGCTGGCACTTCCTCTCCCTGAGGACCTGGACCTGAACACCTTGCATCTGATGCCCAAGCTGAAGTTCCTCAGCCTCTCCCAGATCGAGGCGAAGAACGACCTGAGCCCGCTGACCACCCTCCCCGGCCTGAGTGCATTGCACCTGGTCGGGATGGACAAGTGCTCGGGGCTAGGTTTTGAGGAGCTTGCGGGAATGACCGGTCTTGCGAGCCTGTACTTCTACAACCATGACTTGAACGACTGGCTCACGACACTCAAGAGTGCCCCACCCTCGTTGACGCAACTGCATCTGCACAATTGCGTCGTGCCCCACGATCGTCACGCCTTGACGCGGTTCGAAAGCCTTAGGCATGTCTCTCTCTCCGACTGCCACACTCCCGACGGTAAGCGCGTCACCACCCTCGGCATTCCAGGGGTGGCCACGTGCATCAGCTGACAGCGTGGCAGCCTCGGCCCCGAAAGGGACGGGCCGTACACAGCGAATGCCTCACCCGGTGAAGCCAAAGTAGGCCGTGCACAAGAGAGTGTCTGTTCAGCCGCCTGGGAGTGGGGCTGCCAGAGGGGCGCTGGGAGCAGATCTTCTCGCGGTGCCTGAGTGGTGCCTCGTGCGTGAACGGTGCGTGAGCGGATTGCGGAACATAAGGCGCCAAGAGCCGGACCCAGCGTCAGGCCGGGTGGCGCTGACCTGCAAGGACAGCACCACCCGGCATGGCCCACCACATCCGATCAGGTATTCAACTCCACTTGTAAAGCGAAGGTCGTCGGTTCGAATCCGACAGGGGGCTCTTGTTCTGAACAGCGCAGAAGCCCCAGGCCGGTCGTGGCCTGGGGCTTCTGGCGTTTGTGGGGCGCAGGTGTGGTGGCGTTGTGTGGGTGGGTCTGGCGGCTGGGAGAGGTGGGTTTTCGGGGGGTTCGGGGGAGGGGGCGGCGTAGATTCGCGGCATGGTGACTTCGATGGGGCGGGATGAGTACGAGCGGCGGATGGTGCGGGCGGGGCGGGCCGCCGCGGAGGCCGGGCTGGCCGGGCTGATCGTCACGCCGGGGCCGGATCTGGTGTGGCTGTGCGGGTACCGGCCGACGGCCGTCACCGAGCGGCTGACGGCCCTGGTGATCGAGCCGGGGCGGGCGCCGCGGCTGCTGGTGCCCGTACTGGAGCGGCCGGACGCGGAGCGGGCGGCGGGGGCCGGTGCGTTGACGGTCGCGGGGTGGACCGATGGGGCGGACCCGTACGTCGAGCTGGGCAAGTGGCTTGCGCCGCAGGGGCGTTACGGGGTGTCGGACGGGATGTGGGCGCTGCACCTGCTCGGCTTGCAGCGGTCGGTGCCGGGGGGTGGGTACGCGGCTTTGACCGAGGTGCTGCCGATGCTGCGGGCGGTCAAGGACGCGTACGAGGTGGAGCGGCTGGCGGCGGCGGGGGCGGCGGCGGACGCCGCGTACCAGGACGTGCTGGGGGTGCGGTTCGCCGGGCGGCGGGAGTGCGACGTGGCCGGGGACCTGGCGCGGTTGCTGACCGAACACGGGCACAGTCAGGTGGACTTCACGGTCGTCGGTTCCGGGCCCAACGGGGCCAACCCGCACCACGAGGCGGGTGAGCGGGTCATCCAGGACGGCGACATGGTGGTGCTGGACTTCGGCGGGTTGAAGGACGGGTACGGCTCGGACATCTCGCGGACCGTGCACGTGGGGGAGCCGGGCGCGGAGGAGCGGACGGTGCACGAGGTCGTGCGCGAGGCCCAGCAGGCGGCGTTCGAGGCGGTGCGGCCCGGGATCGCGTGCCAGGACGTGGACCGGGTGGCCCGACGGGTGATCAAGTCGGCGGGCTACGGCGAGTACTTCATCCACCGGACGGGGCACGGCATCGGGGTCACCACGCACGAGCCGCCCTACCTGGTCGAGGGCGAGCACCTGCCGCTGGTGCCGGGGATGTGCTTCTCGATCGAGCCGGGGATCTACCTGCCGGGGCGGTTCGGAGTGCGGATCGAGGACATCGTGGTCTGCACGGAGAGCGGCGGGCGGCGGTTGAACGTGACCGCGCGGGAGCTGGCGGTGGTGGCGTAGCGGGAGTGGGAGCTGGGGGAGGGCCGGCGCGGGAGTGACTTTGGTCCCCGGGCGGGGGGCCGTCGGTCCGGTGGGGGGTGGTGCGGGGCTCCTCCTTTTTGCCGGGGTGAGGGTGGCCGTTGGGCCGACGCGGGCGGGTGGTCCGGTGCGTAGCGTGAGGGTGTCGGGTCGGACGGCCGCCGTGGACGGCGCGGGGCGTCGCGGGTCCGGCTCGGTGGACGCGGACCGGCGTGGCCCGGCGCCACCGGTCGTGGTAGGGCGGTGCCGCCGGCCGCGACGGACCGGAACGGGAGTGATGGAGTGAGGGAGGGAGTGAGTCGGATGGTGTGGTCGCGCATGTTTCCGCCGAGCGTCGGAGGGTCGGGGGGCCGTGGTCCGGTCGTCGTCCGGCTCCGGGGGGCGGCGGGGGCCGCCGCGCGGTGCGGGGTGGTGAGTTCGCTGGCCGTGAGTGCCGCCGCCGTGCTGGGCGCGGTGACCGTCGCGGTGGTGGGCGGGGTGCCCGCCCACGCGGAGGGGCGGGTGACGGTGGTGGCGGGTGCCGGCGGCGGCGTGGCCGCGGAGCGGGCGAAGGACGGCGACCCGGTGGTCGTGGTCGGCGGGGCGGGCGCTGCCCTGGCGCTGGTGGGCGGGGCGTTGGTGTCCGGGCGGCGGCGGCCGGACCGGGGGTGACGCCGGCGCGCCCGGGCCGCCGCGGGCGGGGCGCCTGACCGGCCGGGCGGCCGGTCGGCGCGGCCGGGCTACGGCACCAGGACGACCTTGCCCATCGTGCCGCGGGTTTCCAGGGCGCGGTGGGCGGCCGCCGCCTCGGCGAGGGGGAAGCGCTGCACGGTGGGGACGAGGCGGCCGGCGGCGGCCTCGGCCAGGGCGGCGGTCTCCAGGGTGCGGAGCGGATCGAGGCCGCCGACCCGGGCCAGCATCGTCGGGCCGAGGACGGATTCCGAGGTGATGCCGCGCGCCGCGCGTTCGGCGTCCGTGAACTCCAGCGGACCGCCGGTGAGGGGGCCGCCGGAGGACCAGCCGAAGACCAGGTGGCGGCCGCCGCGGGCGAGGAGGTCCACCGCCGCGCGGCCCGGGGCGCCGCCGACCGAGTCGAAGACGACGGTGGCCCCGGCCGCGCCGCGTTCGGTGAGGAACTCCCGGACGTGGTGCGGCCATTCGGCGACGGTGTAGTCGACGGCCAGGTCGGCGCCCAGTGCGCGGACGTGGGCCACCTTGGTCGGGCCGCCGGCCAGGCCGATGACCGTGGCGCCGACGTTGCGGGCGTACTGGACGAGCAGCGAGCCGATGCCGCCGGCGGCCGCCGGGACGATCGCGAGGTCGTCGGCGGTGAGGCCGGCGCAGAGCAGGATGCCCATGGTGGTGCGGCCGGTGCCGATCATGGCGACGGCCTGGGCCGGGTCCAGGCCGTCCGGGATGGCGTGCAGCCGGTCGGCGGCGGTGACGGCCCGTTCGGCGTAGCCGCCCGGGACCATGCCGAGGTGGGCGACGACCGGCCGGCCGAGCCAGCTGGGGTCGGTGCCCGCGCCGACGGCGTCCACGGTGCCGGCCACCTCCCGCCCCGGCACGGTGGGGAGCGTGGGAAGCGGGGCGGGGCCGCCCTCCTGGCCCGCGCGCAGGGCGGTGTCCAAGAGGTGGACGCCGGCGGCGGCCACGGCGATGCGGACCTCGCCGGGGCCCGGCGAGGGGTCGTCGACGGTCTCGTGGACGAGGTTTTCCGCGGGGCCGAAGGTGTGCAGCCGTATTGCGCGCATGGCGGGGTCGTCTCCTTGTGGGGTGGGTGGTGGGTGGCGAGTGGGTGGGCGGGCGGCAGCGGTCGTGAGTGAGGGCGAGCGCTGCCGTCGGGCGGGTGGTCAACTGCCGTCACTCTCGTACCTCAAGTTGGGTTGAGGTCAAGGGTGGGGTGGCCGGGGCGCGGTGACGGTGTCGCCGGTGTGGTGGGCGTGCAGCCGCGGCAGGCCGAGCGGGGGCGGGCGGTGGCGTCCGCGGGGCGGCGGGTGCTCGTCTGCGGGACGGACGAGGGCGTCCGGGATGTGGCATGCGGCCGCGGGGCGAGGGTTCACGCAGGTCGGCGCGGATTGTCAGTGGTGTGGTCCAGCATGGGAGGTGGGTGTGGAGCGGTCTGCCGGATGCGGGCCGCGCCGGCCCGCGGCAGAGCGAGGCACCGGCCCTGGGGCCGGACGGACGGAGGCGGTGGCGCGTGGCAGGGCGCGGCGAGGAGAGGGTGCGGGCGGTACGGCGGCCGGAGGTCCGGTTGCCGGAGCTGCGGGCGTACGACGGCGGCGCGTGGGAGCCCGAAGGGGACTACGACGGGCTGGAGTTCACCGACGTGGACTGCGCGGGGCAGTCGGCGCGCGGCGCCCGGTTCATGGACTGCGCGGTGCGCCGGTGCGCGCTGGACGAGACGGTGCTGAGCCGGGCGCGGATCATCGACAGCGTGTGGAGCGGCGTGCGCGGGGTGGGCACCGACCTGTCCCAGGCGTCGTTGCGCGACGTGGAGGTGGTGGACGGCCGGCTCGGCGGGCTCCAGCTCCACGGGGCGGTGCTGGAGCGGGTGGTGGTGCGCGGCGGGAAGATCGACTTTGCCAATCTGCGCCGGGCCAAGCTGCGGGACGTCGCCTTCGAGGGGTGCGTGCTGGTGGAGGCGGACTTCGGGGGTGCGGTGCTGGAGCGGGTCTCGTTCGACGACTGCACCCTGACCCGGGTGGACTTCTCCGCGGCGCGGATGACCGACGTCGACCTGCGCGGGGTGGCCCGGCTGGACATCGCGCGGGGGATCGACTGCCTCGGCGGCGCGGTGATCAGCACGGCCCAACTGATGGACCTGGCACCGGCGTTCGCGGCCCAGTTGGGTGTGCGGGTGGAGTGAGCCGGGCGGGGGTCAGGCGCGGGGGAAGCGGGCCTGGAGCGCCCAGACGGCCGGGTTGTCGGCGAGCCCCTCGTGCATGTCGGCGAGGTCGGCGATCAGGTCGTGCAGGAAGTCGCGGGCCTCACGGCGCAGCGCGGCGTGGTTGAAGGTGAGGGGGGCTTCCTCAACGGGCATCCAGTCGGCGACGATGTCGACCCAGCCGAAGCGCCGCTCGAAGAGCATCCGGTCGGTGGATTCGGTGAAGTCCAGCTCGGCGTGGACGGGGCGGGCCGAGCGGCTCCCGCGGGGGTCGGTGTCGAGCTGCTCGATGATGTCGCACAGCGCCCAGGCGAAGTCGAGCACCGGCACCCAGCCCCAGGCGGTGGACAGCTCGCGGTCGGAGTCGGTGTCCGCGAGGTAGACGTCGCCGCAGAAGAGGTCGTGGCGCAGCGCGTGCACGTCCGCGGTCCGGTAGTCGGTCTGCGGAGGATCCGGGAAGCGACGGGAGAGGGAGTAGCCGAGGTCGATCACCTCTTGATGGTGTCACGCGCCCCGATCCGCCGGCGCGGCGGATGGGCCCGACGGCCGGCCGTACGCGGCGGCCGGTCAGGGCGCGGTCACGCGCAACGGCACGGCGCTCACGCACGGCGCTCACGCACGACGGCACAGCGGTCATACGCAACGGCGGACAGCCAGAGGGTGGGTAGTGATCGTGTCTGGTTCCTTGGTGAGACGTTCGAAGGTCGCGCTGGTGACGGCGGCCCTGCTGGGAGCGTTGTCGGTGCTGCCGGCAGGGCCGGCGGCGACGGGCCCGGTGGGCGTGGCCGGCACGGCCCACGCGGCGGACGCGGCGCACGGGGCGGACGGCGCGCCGCGCACGGCCGCCGCACCGGACGGCGGGTCGTGGCGCGGCGGGTGGGCCGCCGCGCCGCAGCGGCCGACCGAGGTGTTCGGGAAGAACTGGTCCGGCGGCGGGTTCGCGCGGCAGACCGTCCGGCAGGTCGTCCGGCTCAGCACGGGCGGCGAGCAGGTCCGGATCACGCTGTCGAACCGCTACGGCACGGCGCCGCTGAAGGTCGCCGGGGCGACCGTCGCACGGACCGACCGGGGCGCCGCGGTGCGGTCCGGCTCGGTGCGCCAACTCACCTTCGGACACCGGGCGTCGGCGACCGTCGGGGCCGGTGGCGAGCTGTTCAGCGACGCGGCGGGGCTCCCGGTGCGTCCCCTGGAGTCGGTCACCGTGACGCTGTACTTCGCCGCGCCGACCGGCCCCACCACCTTCCACGCGAAGGCGACCGCCACCAGCTACCGCGCGACCGGTGACCACCGGGCCGACGTCGCCGCGACGGCGTTCACCGCGACCACGACGTCCTGGTACTACCTCTCGGGCGTCGAGGTGGCCGGCGGTGCGGGTGCCCGGCGGGACGCCGTCGTCACCTTCGGGGACTCCATAACCGACGGCTACGGCTCCACGGTCGACGCCGACCACCGCTATCCGGACGTCCTGGCCGAGCGGTGCGTCGCCGCGGGGCGGCCGCGCAGCGTCCTCAACGCGGGCATCAGCGGCAACCAACTGACCCGGACCACCGCCGACTTCGGCGAGAAGGCGGTGGCCCGCTTCCCGAAGGACGCGTTGAACGCACCGCACGTGGGCACCGTGATCCTGCTGGAGGGCATCAACGACATCGGGATGAACGGGCCGGCGGCCCGTGCCGGCGCACCGACCCCCGAGGTGTCGGTGCGGCAACTCATCTCTGCCCAGCGGGAGTTGATCCGGCAGGCGCACCGCAGGGGCGTCAAGGTGATCGGGGCGACGCTGACGCCGTTCAAGGGGGCGGCCTACTACACCGAACGCGGCGAGGCCACACGGGTGGCGCTCAACCGCTGGCTGCGCACCTCCGGCGCGTTCGACGGGGTGGTCGACCTGGACCGGGTGGTGGCCGACCCCGCGGACCGGACGCGGTTGGCCGCGGCGTACGACAGCGGGGACCATCTGCACCCGAGCGACGCCGGTTACCGCGCGATGGCCGGGGCCCTCGACCTCGACGCGCTCTGAGCCGCGGCGGACGGGCGGCGCCCCCGCGGGCCCGCCCCGTCCGTCCCGCGCCGGCTACGGCAGGGTCAGGACGCGCGGCCCCTCGTCCGTCACCGCGACGGTGTGCTCGAAGTGGGCCGCGCGGCTGCCGTCGCTGGTGCGCAGGGTCCAGCCGTCGGGGTCGGTGGCGTAGTGGTTGCTGCCGCCGGCCAGGAACATCGGCTCGATGGCGATGACCAGGCCGGGGCGGAGCACGAGGCCGCGGCCCGGCCGCCCGTCGTTGGGCACCGGCGGGTCCTCGTGCATCGCCCGGCCGATGCCGTGGCCGCCGAAGTCCTCGGGGATGCCGTAGCCGGCCGCGCGGCCGATGCTGCCGATGGCGTGCGCGATGTCGCCGATGCGGGCGCCGGCCACGGCGGCCGCGATGCCCGCTTCCAGGGCCCGCCGGGTGGTGTCCATCAGGTCGCGGTCCGCGGGGCGTGCGGTGCCGACGGTGAAGCTGGTGGCCGCGTCGCCGGCCCAGCCGTCGACGACCGCGCCGCAGTCGATGCTCACCAGGTCGCCGTCGCGCAGCCGGTAGCCGTTCGGGATGCCGTGCACGATCGCGTCGTTGACGGACGTGCAGAGCACCGCGGGGAAGGGGGTGGGGGCGAAGGAGGGGCGGTAGCCGAGGAAGGGGGAGGTGGCGCCGGCCTCGCGCAACACGGCGTGGGCCGCCTCGTCCAGGTCGGTCAGGCGCACGCCGGGGGCGGCCGCGCTCCGGGCGGCGGCCAGCGCGTCCGCGACCACCCGGCCGGCGACCCGCATCCCGTCCAGGGCCGTGTCCGTCTTGAGCTCCACCATTGAGGTCCCTCCGATCCGCCGCCGGCCGGCGCGGTGCGCGGGGTGCGGGCGGCACGTCGTCACCGGCGCGCGGGCGGTGCTCCACCAACCCGGCCGGTATTTGTTTACCGGTATTTATTTACCGGTATTAGTATCACGGGCATGGTGCGAACTCCACTGACCCCCTGGGAACGCGAGCGCGGTGAGCGGCTGGGCGCGCTGCTGCGCGCGGCGCGCGGCGAGCGGAGCATGGTCGAGGTCGCCGCGGCGGCCGGACTGTCCGCGGAGACGCTGCGGAAGATCGAGACCGGTCGGGCGCCGACCCCGGCGTTCTTCACGGTCGCCGCGCTGGTCGGAACGCTCGGACTGTCGCTGGACGAGGTGGCCGCGCTGGCCGCGCCGCCCGCGGCGCAGCCCGCCGCCGGCGCGTCCGGCGGCGCGGCGGCGTAGCGCGGACGCGCCGAGGGCCGGCCCCCTCCTCGGGAGCCGGCCCTCGCTGCCGGTGTGCGTCCGGCGGTGTCGCGCCGCGGGCGGTGCCGTGACTCAGACGCTGACGCCGAAGTCCTGGGCGATGCCGCGCAGGCCGGAGGCGTAACCCTGGCCCACCGCGCGGAACTTCCACTCCGCGCCGTTGCGGTACAGCTCGCCGAAGACCATGGCGGTCTCGGTGGCGGCGTCCTCGCTCAGGTCGTAGCGCGCGATCTCGGCGCCGCCGGCCTGGTTGATGATGCGGATGAAGGCGTTCCGCACCTGGCCGAAGTTCTGGCTGCGGTTCTCGGCGTCGTAGATCGAGACCGGGAAGACGATCTTGTCGATCTCGGCCGGCAGCCCGCTGAGGTTGACGTTGATCGACTCGTCGTCGCCCTCGCCCTGACCGGTGGTGTTGTCGCCGGTGTGGACGATGGTCTGGTCCGGCGTCGACTTGTTGTTGAAGAAGATGAAGTGCTGGTCGGAGTGGACCTTGCCGGTCGCGTTGACCGCGATGGCGCTGGCGTCGAGGTCGAAGTCGGTGCCGGTGGTGGTGCGGACGTCCCAGCCGAGGCCGACCGTGACGGCGGTCAGGCCCGGGGCCTCCTTGGTGAGCGAGACGTTGCCGCCCTTGGACAGGCTTACAGCCATGGGAAGTCCCTTTCCTCGTCGAGTCGCGCCGACCTGAGGTCGGTGGTGCCGCCGGTGTGGCCGCGGTGTGGGTCGGTGATACCACGGCGGTCCCGCCCGGGAGCGGAGCCGCCGTCATCCACCTCAACGTGGCCGGGCCGCCGGGTGGTTCCAACCCGCTTTACTTTCTTTGCCGAATCCTGATGCCCGTCCGGGCGCGGTCGCGAAGGCGACGGGCCGTTCCGGGCGGGGAAACGGAGGTGACGGGCGGCCGTGGGCGCGGGATCATGGGGGGCATGTCCGGACCCCACGTCATCCGCGGTGCGGTCGTCCTCCCGGAGGCCGAGCTGGTCTGGCGGTTCTCGCGCTCCTCCGGCCCGGGCGGCCAGCACGTCAACACCAGCGACAGCCAGGTCGAGTTGCGCTTCGACCTGGCGCGGACGAAGGCGCTGCCCCCGGTGTGGCAGGAGCGCGCCCTGGAGCGGCTGGCCGGCCGGCTGGTCGACGGCGTCGTCACCGTCCGGGCCTCCGAGCACCGTTCCCAGTGGCGCAACCGCGAGGCCGCGACCGTCCGGCTCGCGGCGCTGCTCGCCGAGGCCACCGCACCGCCGCCCAAGCCGCGCAAGAAGTCCCGCATCCCGCGCGGCATCAACGAGCGGCGGCTGCGCGAGAAGAAGCAGCGCGGCGAGACCAAGCGGGGCCGCACCGGGCGCGATTGGGGCTGACCCCCTGCCCCGGCCCGGCCGTGCGCCCGGCCCCGGCTCACCCCAGCTGCCGGTACTTCCCCCGGAAGTACGTCAGCGGCCCGTCCTGCTCGTCCGAGGTGGTCGAGGCCAGCACGCGGCCGATCACGAGGGTGTGGTCGCCGGCCACCACCCGCTGCTCGGTCCGGCACTCCAGCGCCGCCAGCGCGCCCCCGACGAGCGGCGCACCGGATGCTTCGCCCCGTACGGAGGGGATGTCCTGGAAGAGCAGTCGGTCGCTGATCCGGCCCTTCATCGCGAATCGTGCCGCTACGTGCCGTTGGTCGCCCGACAGCACCGAAACCGCCCACAGCGGCTGTTGCGCGAGCAGGTCGTCCATCCGGGAGTCGTTGCGAACGCTCACCATCACCAAGGGTGGGTCGAGGGACACGGAGAGGAACGCCGTGGCGGTCATGCCGACGTCCTCACCGCGCGGTCCGGCGTCCTCGTCGTGGGCGGTGACCAGCACCACCCCGGCGGCGAGACGGGACAGCGCGGCACGGAACTCGTCGTCACTCACCCCAACAGCATGCGCGATCGGCCCGTCACCCGGCACGGAGGCGAGGGTGACGGCGGGCGTGGCGGAGGCGGTGGGGTCGGCGGCCGGGGCGGTGGCAGGAGTCTTCGTGAACACGCCACGAACGCTAACGTCGTCCGGTCCCGGCACGCATCGGGCCCCGGGACCACCCGCGTCCTAGGTCCCGCGGCGGAGGCCGTGACCGGTACACGGTGCGGCAATGGTCCGTACCTGTCGCCGTAAATGGCTGGAATTTGCGTTCAGGAAGTTTTCAGGCACCGTCCTGCCGGCGTTCGGCCGTGCGGACGAGTGCCTGGTCGGCGGTCCGTAACCGCCCGTCACTGATTGTGACTTGAGTCACATGGGCCGCTAATTGTTGACCCTGTGTACCGAGTGAACAGCTCACTGTGATTCAGTGAGCGTGGAATCGGACGACAAAGAAATCGGTGGAGTTGCTGTCGAGGTCTCAGGGAGAGCGAGCGATGGAGACCGAGTCGGAGCCCTATGTCCGTCTTGCGACCCTGCGGCAGCTGCACCGAGTGGTCGCCGAACTGAACACCGCGCGCAGCCTCGCGGACACCTTGCAGTCCGTCGCCGACGGCGCGATCGTCGGGCTCGGCTACGAGCTCGCCGCGGTCAACCTCGTGCGGCAGGACGGCGACCTCGTGGTCGCCGCGGTGGCCGGCAGCGCGGGCGCGGAGGCGCTGATGGCCGGACGGGTGGGCTCGCGCGCCTCGTGGGAGCGCCGGCTGGCCATGGGCGAACGCTGGGGCGAGCTGTGCTTCATCCCGTACACCGAGGGCTGGGTGCTGGACGACGACGACGTGCCGCAGTGGCACACCGCCGGGCCCGCACCGCGCTTCCCCGACGAGTGGCACCCGATGGACCGCCTCTTCGCGCCCATGTACACCGCGGCCGGCGGCAAGGGCGAACTCCTCGGCGTGCTCTCCGTGGACCGACCGCGCAACGGCCGGCGCCCCGGCCCCTGGGGCCAGGAGGCGCTCCAGATGTACGCGTTCCAGTCCGCCATCGCCATCAGCAACGCCCGGCTGCGGGCCAACATGCAGCGGGCGCTGGTCCGCCTGGAGCGCGAGCAGCAGGCGCTGCGGGCGAGCGAGGAGAGCTTCCGGCAGGCGTTCGAGTACGCGCCGAGCGGGATGGCCGTCGCCGAGATGGGCGGTGACCAGCACGGCCGGCTGCTGCGCACCAACGACGCGCTGTGCCGGCTGCTGGGCCGCCCGGCCTCCGGGATGCGCCGGCTGTCGTTCTCCGACATCTGCCACCCCGAGGACATCGGCACGCTGCTGCGGACCTCCGCGGAGGGCGGCCGGGCCGAACTGCGGCTGCTGCGCCGGGACGGCACCTACGTGTGGGTCTCGCTGCGCAACTCGGTGGTGGCCGACACCGCCGACGGCCCGCGCTTCCTGCTCACCCACGTCGAGGACATCGAGGAGCGCAAGCGGCACGAGCTCCAGCTCGCCCACCGGGCCAGCCACGACTCGCTGACCGGCCTGCCCAACAGTGCCGAGCTGCGGGCCCGGCTCTCCGCCCGGCTCTGCTCCCGCCCGCCGAGCGCGCTCGCCGACGCCTACGCCTCCTCGGGCGCCGGCGCCGATCCGCGCGCCCCGCACGGCTTCGGGGCGGACGGCGCGGAGCCGTTCGACGGACTCGCCGGCTTCGAGGGCGAGAAGCCCCGGCCGGCGCCCGGCGGCGGCCTGCCCTTCGACCACCACGTTCACCTCTCGGCGCCCGCCGAGGGGGCCGAGGACGACGGCGCCAAGGGGCTCGCGGTGCTCTTCTGCGACCTGGACGGCTTCAAGTCGATCAACGACCGCTTCGGGCACAACACCGGCGACGCGGTGCTGATCGAGGTCGCCCGCCGGCTGACCAGCGGCGTGCGGGACGGCGACACCGTCGCCCGGCTCGGCGGCGACGAGTTCGTGGTGCTCGCCGACGGGCTGGGCACCGCCGACGCCCAGGACCTCGCGGTCCGGCTGCGGAACGCGATCATCCCGCCCATCCGGGTCGAGGGCCGGGCCGTCCGGGTCGGCGCCAGTTTCGGCATCGGCTGGGCGAGCTGCGGAATGACCGCCGAAGAGGTGCTGGAATCGGCCGACCAGCGGATGTACGTCGAGAAGCGCCGCTCGAAGGGCAACCGGCGCGCGGCCGGCTGAGCCGTCCGCGGCGGCGCCGGACCCCGGTCCGGTGCCGCGCATCTCACATCGGCGGTGTCCTGCCTGGGCACCGCCCGTTCATCGATCCGTAGTGATCTTGTGAACCTCGGGGACCGGCGTGGCCGGGCCCCTTCGGGGTAGGCTGCGCCGATGCGGCGCGGTGGCGTCGAGTGGCCCGGAAGAGGCAGTTCGCACGCAGCCCCGCGAACGCGTACGGACGCGCACTGGCGCGTAGAGACCGCTTGGGAGTGACACGGAATGACGGCCGGCAACAACGGCGCGGACACGCCGGAGAACGACGACCCCTTCGCCCACCTGTACCGCTCGGAGGGCGGCGAGGGCGGGTCGGGCACGTCGAGTGTCGGCGCCGCACGGCAGCCGGGCGTCCCGCGGACCTCGTACAACCAGGTGCGCACGGTCGGCCAGCGGCAGTACGGCAACCAGCCGGCCCAGCCGCCGTACGGTCGGCAGAACGCGCACTACGCCGCCCCCGAGACGCTGCCGGGCGGCAGCGCCGGCGGCACCCGCCCGGTCCCGCAGGCCCCGGAGCCCCGCAAGGGCCGCAACGGCCTGCTGATCGGCGCGGTCGCCGTGGTGGCGGTGGTCTGCATAGGCATCGGCGCGGCCATGCTGACCAACTCCGACAGCAGCAAGAACGACGCCGGCGCCGACCCCGGCCCCACGGCCGCGGACTCGGTCCAGCCCAGTGACCAGCCCTCCAGCAAGCCCCCCGCGGCCAAGCTCCCCAAGGACGACGCGGGCACGCTGCGCCTCGACGGCGGCGCCACCACCGCCAAGGACATCCCCGGCGCCCGCACCGCCAGCGGCTCGTACGTCACCAACCTGAACAACCAGGGCGCTTCCGCCACCTGGACGCTCGACGTCGACGCGGCCGGCAAGTACAAGCTCTGGGTCGGTTACGGCGTGCCCGGCAAGGACGCCAACCTCACGCTCAACATCAACGGCCAGGCACTGAGCCGGCCGATAAACCTCAAGAACTTCGCCGGCGCCCCCGAAGGCGCCTGGGACAAGGGCTGGACCAAGTCCTGGTCGTACATCCAGCTCAACAAGGGCACCAACACCATCAAGTTGTCGTGCGAGAACGGCAACCAGTGCGAGGTCAACCTCGACCAGGTCTGGCTCGCCCAGCCCTGACGGCGGGGCCGCGCCGGCCGCGCCCCGAGGGGCGATCAGGCCGCCGTAAGACGGTCCGTCACCACCACGTGGGGCAGTAGCTCTTCGTAGGTCGCGGCGTCGAACTCGCCGGCGGCGGTGGCCCGTACGGTCGCCGCGGAGAGCGCCACCGCCCGGCTCAGCCGGTCCGGCCAGGGCAGCTCCTCGACCAGTCCGGACAGCAGGCCGGCCACCGCCGAGTCACCGGCCCCGGTGGGGTTGCCGGCGTACCGGCGGGGCGGGGTGGCCTGCCAGGCGCCGTCGGCGGTCACCGCGAGCATCCCGTCCGCGCCGAGCGAGGCGGCCACCGCGTGGGCGCCGCGGCGCCGGGCGTCGCGGGCGGCGCGCAGCGGCTCGGTGCTGCCGGTGAGGGCGGCCAGTTCGTCGGCGTTGGGCTTGGCGAGGTCGGGGCGGGCGGCCAGGCCGCGGCGCAGCGGTTCGCCGCTGGTGTCCAGCAGGACCGGGACGCCGGCCGTGCGGGCGGCGCGGGTGAGCCGGGCGTAGACGTCCACCGGGACGCCAGGCGGCAGGCTGCCGCAGAGCGCCACCGCCCGTGCCTCGCCCAGCAGTTCGCGGTACGTGCCGAGGAAGGCGGCCCATTCGGCGGGGGAGACGGTCGGGCCGGGCTCGTTGAGCTGGGTGGTGTCGCCGGTGCCGGCGTCCACGACGGCGACGGTGCGGCGGGTGACGCCGCCGACCGGGACCAGGGCGTCGGTGACGAGCGTCTCCTGGGCGAGCAGCGCGCGCAGCGCCTCGCCGGTGCCGCCGCCCGCGAAGCCGGTGGCGACCGTGCGGTGGCCGAGCGCGGCCAGTACCCGGGCGACGTTCAGGCCCTTGCCGCCGGGGCGTTCGGTGACCTCGGTGACGCGGTGGGTGCTGTGCGGGCGGAGCCGGGGGACGCGGTAGGTGATGTCCAGGGCGGCGTTCAGCGTGACCGTGAGGATCATGGTCTCCCCTCCAGGAGGAGGCCGGCCGGACGGCCGTGGGTCAAGGCACCGCGTTCCGCGGTGGCATACGGACAAGTGCGCGAGCGATCATGCCATCGCGGACGCCCGTAGGCCCAGACCCGGGTCGGCCACCCCGCGGGGCCCGGCCGCCGGTGGGGCGGCCGGACCGGGGTGCCGACCGGTGGCGGCCGGAGATCCCCGCCGGGTGGTCAGACGCCCGGCGGGCGCAGCAGCCAGGCACCCTGTCGCAGGACGCCCACGACGTCGTACCCGGCGTCCAGGACGACCAGGTCGGCGTCCTTGCCGGGCTCCAGCGAGCCGGTGCGGTCGGCGATGCCCAGCAGTCGGGCCGGGTTCGCGGAGAGGGCCTGCACGGCCTGCTCGACGGTGAGGCCGTCGAGGGTGACGGCCCGCTTGAAGGCCCGGTCCAGGGTGAGGGTGGAGCCGGCGATGGAGCCGGCGGTGGGGCCGTCGCTGATCCGGGCGACACCGTCCTTGACCTCGACCCGCATGGGCCCGAGCGGGTACATCCCGTCGTTCATCCCGGCCGCGCCCATCGCGTCGGTGATGAACGCGACCCGTTCGGCGCCGGCCTCGCGGAACGCCATCTGGAGGACCGCCGGGTGCAGATGGGTGCCGTCGTTGATCAGCTCGACGGTGATCCGCTCGTCCTCCAGGAGCGCGGCGACCGGGCCGGGGGTGCGGTGGCCGAGCGCCGGCATCGCGTTGAAGAGGTGGGTGGCGACGGTGGCGCCGGCGTCGATGGCCTGCCGGGTGGCGTCGTAGGTGGAGTCGGTGTGACCGATCGCGGCGATCACCCCGGCGTCGGCGAGCAGCCGCACGGAGTCCAGGCCGCCGGGCAGTTCGGGCGCGACGGTCATCATCGCGGCGGTGCCGCGGGCGGCGTCGACGAGCCGGCGGACCTCGGCGGGGTCGGGGTCGCGCAGCAACTCGGGCTGGTGGGCGCCGCAGCGGTGCGGGGAGATGAACGGGCCCTCGAAGTGGATGCCGGCCAGGTCGCCCTGCTGCACCAACTCGGCCAGCACGCCGGCCTGCCGGGCCAGGTCGGCCAGGTCGCCGGTGACGGTGGAGGCCACCATCGAGGTGGTGCCGCGCCGGCGGTGGGTGTCGATGACCGTCAGGCACTCCTCGGGGTCGGCGGAGGAGAAGGAGCCACCGCCACCGCCGTGCACGTGCATGTCGATGAAACCGGGGACGATCAGATACCCGGTCAGGTCGACGACGCTCGCCGGGTCTTCGACGCGGTCCTGGGCGTCCGCGGTGTCCGGCGCCCGGCCGCGGTCCCTGTCCCGGCTGCGGACCGCGGCGATCCGGGTGCCCTCGATCGTGAGCCGGCCGTTGTCGGTGACGCCGGAGGGCCGGGCGATCCGGGCGCCGGCCAGGACGGTGCGCCCGGCGTCCGAGGGGCGTCCCGCGGACTGTTGCTGTGCCATCAGGCGGTTACCTCCGTGGAGAGAAGATCCCAGGCGAGCAGTCCTGCGCCCAGGCAGCCGGCGGCGTCCCCGAGGGCCGCCGGGACGATCGAGGGGAGCTGCTGGAAGGTAACGCGCCGGCGGACCGCCTCCCGCAGCGGTGCGAACAGCGTGTCGCCGGCCTCCGCCAGTCCGCCGCCGATGATCAGCATCCGCGGGTCGAGTAGGGTCAGCCCGGTGACCAGGCCATCGGCGAGCGCGTCCACGGCGCCCTGCCAGACCTCCCGGGCGCGCGGATCGCCGGACTCCACGGCCTTGGCGCAGTCGGCGGCGCCGGCCCGCGGATCGCCGCAGACCGCCGCCCAGTCGCGGCCCACCGCGGCGGCCGAGGCCAGCGCCTCCAGGCAACCGCGCTGTCCGCAGCCGCACTCCGGACCGTCCGGCCGCACGACGATGTGGCCGATTTCTCCGGCGCTGCCGTGGGCACCGGCCTCGATGCGGCCGGCAATGCCGATGGCGCCGGCGATGCCGGTGCCCAGCGGCACGAACAGGAACCGGTCGGCGTCCCGACCCGCGCCGATCCGCCCCTCGGCCAGCCCGCCGGTGCGGACGTCGTGGCCGAGCGCGACCGGTACCCCGTCGAGCCGTGCCGAGAGCAGGGTCCGCAGCGGGACGTCGCGCCAGCCGAGGTTGGCGGCGTAGACGGCGGTGCCGGTGTCCTCGTCGACGATGCCGGGGACGGCGACGCCGGCGGCCAGTGCGGTGCTGCCGAGCCGCTCGCGACCGATGTCGCGCAGTTCGGCGGCGAAGTCGAGGATCGTCTCGACGACCGCCTCGGGTCCGCGGTCGCGCCCGGTGGGGCGCCGCGCCTCGTACAGGAGGGTGCCGTCCGCCCCGGCGAGGGCGGCCTTCATTCCGGTGCCGCCCACATCAAGGGCGATGACGTGTTTCACGGGGGACAGTGTCGCGCGACGGGCCAATAAAGGTCTAGTCCACTCACCGTGCTGATCGCCACGCGCCGGCCGCGTGCCGGCGCCGCCGCCCGCGTACCGGGGCCGCGCGTACGCGCCGGTAGCCGACCCGGCCGGCCCCCTCGCAACGCCCCTGACCTGCACGAGAGGCAGGCCGATAGGGGAACCGCGGGGAAGGTGGTGTAGACCTTGTGGGGGACAGTGGGTGAGACTCGCTGTTCTGCGTCGATCGCGGGCGATCCCCACGACGACGGAGGGAACACCCGCAAGCACAGAATTTTCGGGACAAAGGGGCGGTAACAGCGGTGCGACGGCGGTACGTGAGCCTGGCAGCGGCGGGACTGGCCGCCACCATGACAGTGACTCTCACCGGCTGCGGCAGCGACTCCGGGGGCAACGACGTCGCCCTCACGCTGATCGCCGCCGACTACGGCGACAGCAAGGCCAACAGCTCCCAGCACTACTGGGACGACCTGGTCCGCGACTTCCAGGAGCAGAACCCGGGCATCAAGGTCGACGTCAAGGTCTACAACTGGACCGTCGTCGACAAGAAGGTCGAGGACCTGGTCAACGCCGGCAAGGCCCCCGACATGGCCCAGGTCGGCGCCTACGCCGACTACGCCGCCCGCGGCAAGCTCTACGGCGCCGACGACCTGCTCTCCATCCCCGTCCAGGCCGACTTCACGCCCTCCCTCGCGGAGGCCGGCGAATACCAGCGCAAGCAGTACGGCATGCCCTTCGGGGCCAGCACCCGCCGCCTCTTCTACAACAAGAAGCTGTTCGCCGCGGCCGGCATCACCTCCCCGCCGCAGAACTGGGCCGACATCGTCAGCGACGCCCAGGCCCTCAAGGCGCACGGCGTGAAGATCCCCTTCGCGCTGCCGCTCGGCCCGGAGGAGACCCAGGCCGAGACGCTGGAGTGGCTGCTCGCCGGCGGCGGCGACTACACCGACAACATCGGCAAGTACACCCTCAACGCGCCCGAGAACGTCAAGACCTTCGAGTGGCTCCAGAAGAACCTCGTCGGCAAGGACCTGACCGGCGTCGACCCCGCGAAGCTCAACCGCGAGGACGCCTTCGCCGCCTTCGCCGACGGCGACGTCGGCATGCTCAACGGCCACCCCACCCTGATGAAGCAGGCCGAGGCCAAGGGCGTCGACTACGGCACCGTCGAACTCCCCGGCGCCACCGGCAAGGCCAAGGCCACCATGGGCGTCGCCGACTGGATGATGGCGTTCAAGCAGAACGGCCACCGCACCGAGGTCGGCACGTTCCTGAACTTCGTCTACAGCCAGAAGAACGTCCTGAAGTTCTCCGCCGACTACAACCTGCTGCCGGTCACCAGCTCCGCCTCCCAGGCGATGCTCGCCGACGACAAGTTCAGCAAGCTGCACGGCTTCCTCACCCAACTGCCCAACGCCCACTTCTACCCGTCCGACAAGACGTCCTGGCCGCTGGTCTCCAAGACCATCAAGTCCCGGATGGGCGCCACCGTCGGCCCGCACGGCAACCCCTCCGCGACCCTCACCGACATCCAGAACCTCGCGGACACCGCCGACAACACCGCCGAATAGCGCCGCCCGCGGGCCCGGCGCACACCCCGGGCCCGCCCCGGCAACGCCCCCGGCGGTGGGCTTATCGTGGGAACGAGACGACGGACGGCGGAGCGGCATGACGGACGACACCGACGACACCGCGCACGGGCTCTCCGCCCGCGACGAGGCGGTGCTCGCCGTCGAACGCCGCCCCTGGCCCGGCCCCGGCGCCAAGGAACGCGCCATCCGCGAACGGCTCGGCATCTCCCCGACCCGCTACTACCAACTCCTCAACGCACTCCTCGACGACCCCCGCGCCCTCGCGCACGACCCGGTGACCGTCAACCGGCTGCGCCGAGTGCGGGACGCGCGCCGCGCACGGCGCTGACCGCCCGCCCGTCACCCGACCTCCGCCCCCCGATGACGGCGCTTGCGCGCCGGCCCGCCTGTTGGATGCGCCCGTACACCCGGCGTGCGCCCGTGTCCCGCCGGTAGGGTCGGCGACATGGGCACCCCGAACGCCGCACCACCTCCCGAACCGGCGCCGGACCCCGTGCCGGCCCCGCCCGCCGTCCCGCATCCGGACACCGCCGCCGGCCAGGAGGGCCTCGCCGCCCTGCTGGCCCACCCCGAACGCGCCGTCGTCGCCCTCGACTTCGACGGCACGCTCGCCGACATCGTCCCCGACCCCACCAAGGCCCGGGCCCACCCCGGCGCCCGCGCGGCCCTGGCCCGACTCGCCCCGCACCTGCGCGCACTCGCGGTGATCACCGGCCGCCCGGCCGGCGTCGCGGTCCGCCTCGGCGGCCTCGACGCGGCCCCGGGCCTGCCCCACCTCGTCGTCCTCGGCCACTACGGCGCCGAACGCTGGGACGCCGCCACCGGCGCCCTGCACGCCCCCGCCCCGCACCCGGGCATCGCCGCCATACAGGCCGAACTCCCCGGCGTACTGGACCGCTCCGGGGTCTGGCACGGCACCTGGGTGGAGACCGCCATCGAGCGCAAGGGCGGCCGCGCCATCGCCGTGCACACCCGACGCGCCGCCGACCCGCAGGGCGCCTTCGAGCAGCTGCGGGAACCGCTCACCGCGCTCGCCGAGCGCCACGGCCTGATCGTCGAACCGGGCCGACTGGTGCTGGAACTGCGCCCGCCCGGCATGGACAAGGGCGTCGCGCTCGCCGAGTGGGTCGAGGAGACCGGGGCCGCCGCCGTCCTCTACGCCGGCGACGACCTCGGCGACCTGGCCGCCTTCGCCGCCGTCGAGAAGCTGCGCTCCGAGGGCACCGGCGGCGTCCTGGTGTGCAGCGGCAGCAGCGAGGTCACCGAACTCGCCGACCGCGCCGACCTGGTCGTCGACGGGCCGAAGGGCCTGGTCGCCCTGCTCAACGCCCTCGCCGACCGGATCGAGCACCCGCCGCCGCCCCCGCCCGGCACACCCGAGCCGGAGGCGACGCACGGGACGCAGGAGCCGCAGGAGGGATAGCCGGGCCCGGCCGGTGACGGCCGGGCTACTCCTTGAGGCCCAACGTGGACAGCGCCGTCGTCCAGTCGTGCGCGATGGCCTGCTGCGCCTTCGCCAGATCCGTCTTGCCGGCGCAGACGGCGGCCTTGAGCTTGTTCTCCACGCCGTCCTTGGGGTTGTTGGGACCGGCACCCGGCCGGTGTCCCGGGGACGGCGGCTCGACCCAGATGTTGCGCGGGTCGTTGGGGTCGCCGCCCAACTGGAGGCTGATGAGGTGGTCGTACTCGGCGTCGTGCAGCGGGCCGGTGTAGCCGTACGACGCGGCGTTGGCGGTCTTCTCGCGGCCGGTGATGCTCACCGGCGGCCGGATGCCCTTGGTGTAGCCGCTCCGGCAGATCGTGGTCCCCAGCGTCTGCGGGGTGACCTTGGGGTTGGTCGCGCCCGGGGTGCACTTCGGGTCGGGCAGCGGCTGTTTGTCCGCGGTGTAGCGGAAGTGGCAGGAACCGGGGGCGGGCTGGCGCTGCACCGTGTACGCCGACTGGGGCCCGGGGCCGACGGGTATCGCCCCGGACGGGGCGGACGCGGAAGGGGACGCCGTCCCGGAGCGCGACGCACCACCCTTCGGGTCGGCGCCGCCCTTCCCCGAGGAGCAGCCGGCGACCGTGGTCGCCAGGACGGTGGCGGCCGCGACCGCGGCCCACCGTGCGGAACGTGACCGAGCGTTGAGGGGCATGGCAGAGGACTACCCCGCCCGGGACCGCCGCAGCCCCCGCACCGGAGCGCGGGGGCGCACCGGGAGCACACGAGGGGCGGCCGCACCACCGCGCGGCCGGCGCCTAGCGTCCCCGCCTGAACCGCTCGCCGACCTCCCCCTGATCGGTCTCCCACCAGGGCCTGGTCACCTCCGGCTGCGCGACGGCCGGTGCTGCGGGGGCCGCGGCGGCCGCGGTGGCTGCCGGTGCCGGTGCGGCGACCGCCAACTCCCGGTCCAGCCGGGCGTCCAGGGCCCGCGTCCTGCGCCGCTCGTCGCGCACCCACTCCGCGAACACCGCGATCATGAAGGGCAGTCCGACCAGTTCGGCGATCGTCAGCATCAACCCGCCGCCGATCATCTGGTCCTGCTGCAGGCTCGGATCCCACGGCCGGTGCTGGGACGCGTACCAACCCCCCGCGATCAGCGTCCCGCTGGTCATCACCACGATGCCGGGCACCGCGTCCACCAACCCGTCCAACAGGACCAGCAGGGCCCGCACCGGATGGCTGCACCAGGACGGCAGCAACTCCTCGCGGCTGAGCATCGGCAACACGAAGAGGCTGCCCACGACCAGCAGTTGCAGGTACATCAGCTCGTGCAGCGGACCGTGCCGCAGCGCCGTCGGAAAGTACGGCGTGAAGTAGATCGCCAACTCGGAGGAGAGCACCAGCACCGTGCTGACCAGCGGGAACGTCAGGAACCGCAGGAGCCGGCCGGAGAGCCGCGCCCGCAACCAGCGGGCCGTCCGCCGCTCGGGCGGCAGCACCTTCAGCGCCAACGACAACGGGTCGCCCAGCGCCAGCCCCAGCGGCGCGATCAGGTCCAACACGATGTTCTGCACCGCGGCCGGCCAGAACAGCTCGTGGTCGTAGACCGCCAGCCCCGACATGGTCGCCACCGCGACCGCACCCAGCCCCAGGCCCGCGAACGCCACCGACCGGGCCACCGGCCACCGCTGCCCGCGCCGCGCCAACCGCACCACGCCCCAGGCGTACAGCCCGCCCAGGACCAGAATCAGCACCAGCGCGTAGGGGTCGAGCCGCCAGCTGTCGAGCAGCCGCCCGGCGGTCAGCTCCGGCAGACCGGACGCCACCGCCGTCGGCGCATGCGTAGTCACTGTCACGGCCCACCACGCTAGCCCCGCCCGCTAACGATCTACCGGCGGGGCACCCGCACCGGGCCGGTCACTCCTCCAGGGCCCGCAACTGCTCCAGGAACCACCGCTCGGGCGGCAGCGCCGTCGCCGCCGCCGCCAGCCGGGCGGTGCGCGCGGCCCGCTCCTCGACCGGCATGGTCAGCGCGGCGTGCAGCGCCTCGGCGGTCTGCCCCACGTCGTAGGGGTTGACCGTCAGCGCGTCCGCCCCCAGCTCCACCCACGCCCCGGCCTCCCGGGACAGCACCAGCGCGCACCCGGCGTCGGAGACCACCGGCACCTCCTTGGCGACCAGGTTCATCCCGTCCCGGATCGGATTGACCAGCGCCACGTCGGCCAGCCTGTACGCCGCCAACGACCGCGCGAAATCGTCCCTGACGTGCAGCACCACCGGCTGCCAGGTGGCCGTGCCGTACTCCGCGTTGATCTCCTCGGCGAGCGCACCGACCCGCGCGGTGTAGTCGCGGTAGACGGCCAGGTCCTGCCGCGACGGATAGGCGAACGCCAGGTGCACCACCTGCTCGCGCCACTCCGGCCGGTCGGCCAGCAGCCGCCGGAAGGCCAACAGCCCGCGCACGATGTTCTTGGACAGCTCCGTGCGGTCCACCCGCACGACGGTCTTCCGCCCGGCACCGCCGATCTGCTCGCGCAGCCCCGCCATCCGCTCCTCGACGTCGGGCCGCCGCGACCGCTCCCGCAGGAACTCCGCGTCCGCCCCCAGCCCGTGCACCCCGATCCGGGTCCGGTGCGCCGCCGGGCCCGCGACGACGCTCGGCGGCTCGTGCCGCGGCCAGTGCGCCGTGCAGTCCGGCCCCAGCGCCCGCTCGCAGCACGCCGCGAACGCCCGCGCCCACCGCTCGGTCAGGAAGTTCGCCCGATCGGCGCCGAGGATCCCCAACAGCAGCTGCCGCTGGACGTCGTCGGGCAGCAGCGCGAAGTACTCCGGCGGCGCCCACGGCGTGTGCGAGAAGTGCGCGATCCGCACGTCCGGCCGCACCTCGCGCAGCATCCCCGGCACCAGCGCCAGGTGGTAGTCCTGCACCAGCACCGCCGCGCCCGGGCCCGCCGCCTCCGCCAGCGCCCCGGCGAACGCCGCGTTGTACGCCTCGTACGCCGCCCACTGCTCCCGGAAGTCCGCGTCGAAGACCGGCTCCACCGGCGTCTGGTAGAGCATGTGGTGGACGAACCACAGCACCGAGTTGGCGACGCCGTTGTAGGCCGCGGCGTGCACCTCCGCCGGGATGTCCAACATCCGCACGCGCTGCCCGCCGGTGTCCGCGGTGTCCAGCAGCCCCCCGGACCGCCGCACCGCCTCCCGGTCGCCGTCCCCGAGCGCCGCGCACACCCACACCGCACCCGCCTCGGGCCCGATGGCCGAGAGCCCCGACACCAGCCCCCCGCCGCCCCGCTTGGCGCTCAGCTCACCGCCCTCTTGCAGGGCGTACGACACGGGCCCGCGGTTCGACGCGACGAGGACCTCGGCACCTGACTGGACCGCACTGCGCTCGGTGACCGTCTCGGAGACCATGTCGCGACATTAACCCGTCACCGATCCGCGCAAACGTACGACCGCCCCTCAGGCCGCCCGCCGTTCCGCGTACTCCGGTATTCCGGCCATCGGCGGCCGCTCCTCGGTGTCCACCACCGTCGTCCGCGGCACGAAGCCGTCCTCCCCGCGCTCGAACTGGGTCAGCCGGGGCCGCACCAAATGCCCCCGCGCCAAACGGAGTTGGGCGGTGCGGTAGATGGCGGCGGCCATCCGGCCGAGCGCCTGGCCGTCCTGATGCCGGTGCCTGCGCACCCCCACGTCCACCTGGGCCAGCGCATCCAGCCCCACCGTGTGCAGCGCGTCCACCAGCAGCCCCAGCTCCACCCCGTAACCGACCGGGAACGGCAGCCGCTCCAGTAGCGAGCGACGGGCCGCGTACTCCCCGCCCAGCGGCTGCACGAACCCGGCCAGCTGCGGCCAGTGGAGGTTCAGCAGCGGCCGGGCGACCAGCTCGGTGACCCGACCGCCCTGCTCGCCGCCGGCCCCCGCCGCGGCGCGGCCCGCACCCGTCTCCAGCGGCCGGTCGTACATCGCCTTGACGAACTCGACCTCCGGATCGGTCAGCAGCGGCCCGACGATCCCCGAGACGAAGGTGGACGAGAACTCCCGCAGGTCGGCGTCGACGAAACAGACGATGTCGCCACCGGTCACCAACAGCGAACGCCACAGCACCTCGCCCTTGCCGGGCAGCGCAGGGATCCGCGGCAGCACGGCATCCCGGTGCACGACCCGCGCACCGGCCGCCGCGGCGACCTCGGCGGTGCGGTCGGTGGAGCCCGAGTCCAGCACCACCAGCTCGTCGACCAGCGGCACCTCCCCGGTCATCAGGTCGGCACGGATCGCCGCCACGATCGCGCCGACCGTCGCCTCCTCGTCGAGCGCGGGCAGCACCACGCTGACCGTCCGACCCGTCTGCCGCTTGGCCTCCACCAGACGCTCCAGCGGGCGGTCCGCGGCGGACCAGGAGCGAGCCGCCAGCCAGCGCTCCACTTCTTCCAGCACGTCTACGACTCTCCTCGGTGGCCCCGAACGGGAACCCGTTATGTGATCCATCTCGCGGACCGGACGACTATCTCAACGGTGAGTGCCTTCGGTTACAGTCTTGAACAACGCGGATGACCGTCGCATGTCGGGGTCACCGCGCCACAAACGCCTGGGTTCCATCCCAGCGCCATACCGCTCATCCAGAGGGGCAGAGGGATACGGCCCGTTGAAGCCCCGGCAACCCTCCAGCCGGTCTCCGCCGCACGACCACACGGTGCGCGCGCGAGGCTCCCGGCTAGGGAAGGTGCCAAATCCGTCTCACGACGAGATGCGTCGTGAGGAAGATGAGGAGAAAGGGCCTCGCCTCCATGGCTGTGCAAGTCACCGAATCCGCTCCCTCCGTCGCCCTCGGTCCCGCCGTCGCACTCTCCTGTCGCGAGTGCGGACAGCGCTTCCCGCTCGGCCCGATCTTCGCGTGCCAGGAGTGTTTCGGCCCGCTGGAAGTCGCCTACGAGCTGCCCGCCAGCGACCCCGAAGAGCTGAGGAAGCGGATCGAGGCCGGTCCCGCCAACATCTGGCGCTACGCCCCGCTGCTGCCCGTCCCCGCCGACGTGGCCGACAAGCCCAACCTCAACCCCGGCTTCACCAAGCTCGTCAAGGCCGACCGACTCGCCGCCGAGCTCGGCGTCACCGGCGCCCTGTACGTCAAGGACGACTCCGGCAACCCCACCCACTCCTTCAAGGACCGGGTCGTCGCGATCGCCGTCGAGGCCGCCCGCGCCTTCGGCTTCACCACCCTGTCCTGCTCCTCCACCGGCAACCTGGCCGGTGCGGTCGGCGCCGCGGCGCGCCGCGCCGGCTTCAAGTCCTGCGTCTTCATCCCGCACGACCTGGAGCCCGGCAAGGTCGTGATGGCCGCGGTCTACGGCGGCGACCTGGTCGCCATCGAGGGCAACTACGACGACGTGAACCGCTTCTGCTCCGAGCTCATCGGCGACCCGCTGGGCGAGGGCTGGGGCTTCGTCAACGTCAACCTGCGCCCCTACTACGGCGAGGGCTCCAAGACGCTGGCCTACGAGATCTGCGAGCAGCTCGGCTGGCAGCTCCCGGACCAGCTGGTCATCCCGATCGCGTCCGGCTCCCAGCTCACCAAGATCGACAAGGGGCTGAAGGAGCTGATCGCCCTCGGTCTGGTCGAGGACAAGCCGTACAAGATCTTCGGCGCCCAGGCCGAGGGCTGCTCGCCGGTCTCCGCGGCCTTCAAGGCCGGCCACGAGGTCGTCAAGCCGCAGAAGCCGAACACCATCGCCAAGTCGCTGGCGATCGGCAACCCCGCCGACGGCCCGTACGTGCTCGACATCGCGCGCCGCACCGGCGGGGCCGTCGAGGACGTCACCGACCCGCAGATCGTGGACGCGATCAAGCTGCTGGCCCGGACCGAAGGGATCTTCGCGGAGACCGCGGGCGGCGTGACCGTCGGCGTGACCAGGAAGCTGATCGAGAACGGCCTCCTGGACCCGTCGCTGACCACCGTCGTGCTGAACACCGGTGACGGCCTGAAGACCCTCGACGCCGTCGCCGCCGGGCCCACCGCCACCATCCGGCCGGACCTGGACGCGTTCCGCGAGGCCGGCCTGGCCGGCTGAGCCGGCCCTCCGCCCGTCCCTCCCGCACCCCCGTACTTCCCTGGAAGGCAGAACCATGAGCGTCAAGGTCCGCATCCCCACCATCCTGCGCACGTACACCGGAGGCGAGGCCGAGGTGGCCGCCGAGGGCGCGACCCTCTCCGAGGTGATCGCCGACCTGGAGAAGAACCACCAGGGCATCGCGGCCCGGGTGCTCGACGACGCGGGCAAGCTGCGCCGCTTCGTGAACGTCTACGTCAACGACGACGACGTCCGCTTCGAGCAGGGCCTGGAGACCCCGACGCCGGACGGCGCCGGCGTCTCGATCATCCCGGCGGTCGCCGGCGGCTGCTGACGCCGCGGCGCCCGTCGCCGTCGGCGCACAAGCGCCGAGCGAATTTGCGCCAACTCTTTGCCGGTAGTGACCGGAAATTGCCCCGTCCGTACGAAACGGACGGGGCAATTCCGTGTTGTGAAAGGGGATACCATTGGGGTGATCCCCCTCCGGTTATCTCCGCGTGCATGCCGAAGCGCATGCCGAACGCATATGAGATCGCAGTGACTTGTGCGCAAGTTGTGTGCGCGATTTGTCGCCCGTGTGGCATATACCCGGCCCGACTTCGCCTGGGATAACGGGATTTGAGCGCATACGGCCGTTTCCCCGACGCCAGAATTCTCGTCCGATTGACCTGTTGCGCTGGGCATTGGTCCAGATACATTCAGCGGCGGTCGACGCGTTCCGGCGCACACCCCGCGGACCATTTCGGGGGGTGAGGTCTGACCCGGGTCCGCGGAGTGCGGTCCTGCGCAAGGGCCAGTAATAGGGGAGTTAGGCATGGCTCAGGGCACCGTCAAGTGGTTCAACGCGGAGAAGGGGTACGGCTTCATCGCGGTCGACGGTGGTGCGGATGTTTTCGTCCACTACAGCGCGATCCAGATGGACGGGTACCGCACCCTTGAGGAGGGTCAGCGAGTCGAGTTCGAGATCTCGCAGGGCCAGAAGGGGCCACAGGCGGATATGGTCCGGGTCGCCGCCTGAGGCGGCGGCCGACTGCATCGTTGGAAGAAGGCTCGCAGCCCCCGGCACGGGGTTGCGAGCCTTCTGCTGTTCCCGGAGGTCACCGGCGTCCCGAGGGAGTGGTACGCGGGCGCGCGCGGGCGGGTAGGAAGCGGTCCCGACGGGGCCGCCGATCGTCTCACGGACGGGGGGTCCCCCGGTCAAGCGCTTGCACTCGACTGGTGCGAGTGCTAATCATTGCGTTAGCACTCTCCCCGTGAGAGTGCTGAAAATGGATCGGGTCGGTGAGGTCGGCACGCCAGGTGGGGCAAGGAACCACACGGCATGCAGGCCGTCCGTCGCGGGCGCCAGCACGGTCCGAGGTTTCCTCCCCCAGCTCTCAACCCGGTTGGAAGCGGGGGGTACCCCATCAGTCCGGAGGGACCACTTCACATGGCCAAGATCATCGCGTTCGACGAGGAGGCGCGGCGCGGCCTTGAGCGCGGTATGAACCAGCTCGCCGACGCCGTCAAGGTCACCCTCGGCCCCAAGGGCCGCAACGTCGTCCTTGAAAAGAAGTGGGGCGCCCCCACGATCACCAACGATGGTGTCTCCATCGCCAAGGAGATCGAGCTGGAGGACCCGTACGAGAAGATCGGCGCCGAGCTGGTCAAGGAGGTCGCGAAGAAGACGGACGACGTCGCCGGTGACGGCACGACGACCGCGACCGTCCTGGCCCAGGCGCTGGTCCGCGAGGGCCTGCGCAACGTCGCCGCCGGCGCCAACCCGATGGCCCTGAAGCGCGGCATCGAGAAGGCCGTCGAGGCCGTCTCCGGTGCGCTGCTCGACCAGGCCAAGGAGATCGAGACCAAGGAGCAGATCGCCTCCACCGCCTCCATCTCCGCCGCCGACCCGCAGATCGGCGAGCTCATCGCCGAGGCCATGGACAAGGTCGGCAAGGAAGGCGTCATCACCGTCGAGGAGTCCCAGACCTTCGGTCTGGAGCTGGAACTCACCGAGGGCATGCGCTTCGACAAGGGCTACATCTCGGCGTACTTCGCGACCGACATGGAGCGCATGGAGGCGGCGCTCGAGGACCCCTACATCCTCATCGTCAACTCCAAGATCGGCAACGTGAAGGACCTGCTGCCTCTCCTGGAGAAGGTCATGCAGTCCGGCAAGCCGCTGCTGATCATCGCCGAGGACGTCGAGGGCGAGGCCCTGTCGACCCTGGTCGTCAACAAGATCCGCGGCACCTTCAAGTCCGTCGCGGTCAAGGCGCCCGGCTTCGGTGACCGCCGCAAGGCCATGCTCGGCGACATCGCCATCCTCACCGGTGGCACCGTCATCTCCGAGGAGGTCGGCCTCAAGCTGGAGAACGCCGGTCTCGACCTGCTCGGCCGCGCCCGCAAGGTCGTCATCACCAAGGACGAGACCACCATCGTCGACGGTGCCGGCGACAGCGAGCAGGTCCAGGGCCGGGTCAACCAGATCCGCGCCGAGATCGAGAACAGCGACTCGGACTACGACCGCGAGAAGCTCCAGGAGCGCCTCGCGAAGCTGGCCGGCGGCGTGGCCGTCATCAAGGCCGGTGCCGCGACCGAGGTCGAGCTCAAGGAGCGCAAGCACCGCATCGAGGACGCCGTTCGCAACGCGAAGGCGGCCGTCGAGGAGGGCATCGTCGCCGGCGGTGGCGTGGCCCTGCTGCAGGCCTCCTCGGTCTTCGAGAAGCTGGAGCTCGAGGGTGACGAGGCGACCGGCGCCAACGCCGTGAAGCTCGCCCTGGAGGCCCCGCTCAAGCAGATCGCCGTCAACGGTGGTCTCGAAGGCGGCGTCGTCGTGGAGAAGGTGCGCAACCTGGCCGTCGGCCACGGTCTGAACGCCGCCACCGGCGAGTACGTCGACATGATCGCCGAGGGCATCCTCGACCCGGCCAAGGTGACGCGCTCCGCGCTCCAGAACGCCGCGTCGATCGCCGCGCTGTTCCTCACCACCGAGGCCGTCATCGCCGACAAGCCGGAGAAGGCCGCTGCCGCGGGCGCTCCGGGCGGCATGCCGGGCGGTGACATGGACTTCTGATCGACCTCTGGTTGATCGACGTCCCGCTTCGTGCGCCGGGGCGGCACCCCCTCTCCCAGGGGGTGCCGCCCCGGCGGCGTTTCGTCCACGAACCGGCGCCCCGCGGCGCCCACCACTACGGCAGGCGATCCAGCAGCCAGCCGGAGAGCTCTTCCGTGATCAGGGTGTGCTGCTCGTTGCGCGAGGCGAGCACGAAATCGTCCAACGCGCTCTCCTCCGGCGCCAGTTCGTCGATCGGCAGATAGAGGTCGCCGTGGCTGCTCGGCTCCCGGACGGCCACCGCACTCACCGCCGGGACGAAGCAGTGCTCACGGATCGGGTTCACCACCGCGAAGCCCAGGACGGGCGCCAGCTTGTTGAGCGCGTCGGCGAGGACGCCGAAGCCCTCCAGGGTGCCGCCGGGCGCACCGTCGATGTCCGGCAGCCCGCTCGTGCGGACCTCCCGGGTGGGCACGGTCACCACCCGGAGCTTCGCCACCAGCCGCTCGTCGCCCTCGGACTGGGTGCGCAGATCCGTCCCCGAGACGGCGAGGCCCTTGCCGACGACGGCCTTGACGCCCGGCCGGATGCCGTTGCCGCAGCCGTTCCCCGGCCCGTTGGCCAGCGCGAGCAGACGCGGCAACTGGGGCCAATTGCCCACCTCCCCAAGCCGGTCGAGGAAGTCCGTGCGCAACGGGCTGGGCCCCGGCTTGTCCTCCCAGTGGGAGAGGTGGCGCCACAGCAACTGCTGGGCGGCCGGACTGTTGATCTGACGGGAGAACCGGTCGTCCAACTTCCTGATGTAGTGCGCGAACGCCTGGAGCGCGAGCGGGATCCAGGCGCCGGTGTGCGGACTGTCCCAGGAGAAGTACACCCCCGTCTGGTGGTCGATGCGCTCGGTCTCCAACCGGGCCAAGGCGTAACGCGTGACCAGACCGCCCATGCTGAAGCCGCCGACGACGAGCCGCTCACCGCCCAGACGCTCGGCGAGCGCCCGATGGACGGCGGCCGTGGCGACCCGGGCGTTGTCCAGGAGGGAGGCGCTGCGCTCGTCGTAGCCGATGAGGACGACGTCCCGGCGCCGACGGCGGAGCTCGTCCAACAGCGGGTAGCCGCGCCGGTTGAGGTGCTCCCAGGACAGGTCGAGGTCGCTGGGGCCGGTGTTGAAGCCGTCGGCCATCAGGACCGGACGGACCAGGCCCTGGTTGCCCTCGCCGTAGTAGACCCAGGCCGTGCCGCCGGGCAACGGCCAGGTCTCGTCGGGGGCCGGGGCCGCCGCGGCGGCGGTCTTGGCGCCGGTGGTGAGCAGGACCGCGGCCGCGGCCTGTAATGCCTCGGCGGCTTGCTCTTCGGTGAGGTCGTTCATGAACGTGTTCCCTTCGTACGGGGAGAGCCGGTGCGGACGGGGCACTTCGCGGGTGCGACGACGCGGACCGTGACGGCCGTGCGTCGGCCGCACCCGCCGGTGACCGCGGGGGGAGAGCGCGAGGAGAGGAAGCTCAGCCGGAGGAACCGGAGTTCGGGGTGGCGACGGGCCTGCCGTCCCGGACCGCGGCGGCGGCGCGGGCGGGGACGCGGGCGGGGACGTCCACCCCACTGACGGTCGGGCCGACGGAGAGAGCGGAACCGTCGCCGGCGCCATGGCCGTGGCCGCCGACCGTCCCTGGGGAGCCCGGACGGGCCCGTTCCGCGCCGGCCCGGACGACCGGACCCCGCGCGACGCCGGTGCCGCCGTGGTGCGCCGTGCGGACCGCGTGGCCGCCGTCGCCCCGGCCCGCCCACCGCAGGCCCTGCGGCGGGGCGCCGTCGCCGTCCTCGCGGGGGACGACCGAGCCGCTCCCCGCGCGCTCACGGACGGTGCTGCACGACTCGGCCATCACTGCCGTTCCCCCCTGGGTCACCTGCCGGGGCGCCCCGTTGCGGAGCGTCGGTGATCCCGGCGAGGCAATGACAGCCGGTCCGTCACCCTCCGCACCAGCCCACATGTGGACAGACACGATCACCGCTATGCGGAAGCATGATCACCGACCGATCGGCAATGACGCATTGCTCACGCGAACGCACGACCCGATGACCAAGAACCGGCGGCAACCGGCCGAACCGCGATCGTCCGGCCACCGCACGACCCTTCAAACCCGATGCCGCAATTGGCCGGATCACGCGTTCAGGGGATTGGCTCCGCCTGTCGGGTGACAACTCGGCGCGCCTGCACCCGGCGCGCCAACGGAGCGGGCCTCGCCGGGGAGACCCTTCGCACTAGGGCGTGTCCGATGGGTCAGGGCCGGATGGGCCGCGGCGTCGCGTGCGGTGCATCGCAAGGCGCCGGAGCGGTCCGATAGCGCGATAGCGGAGCTATTGGGACGTTTCGGCAACGCTGCGAGGTGCCGCGCCAGGCGCCGCGGCCCCGGCCCCGGCCCCGACCCATCGGACACGCCCCAGGCCCCCGCCCCCCACCGGAACAGGACCCGCCCGTGCCGAACGTCCCGAACCCCACGCGGACCGGTGCCCGCACCGTCTACGAGCCCGTGGTCGCCCCCACCACCCGCTACGCCGGCCGCGAGGCGACGGCGGCCTTCCTCTTCGCCGTCGCCGCCCTGCTCTACAACTGGTGGCTACTGGAATTCCGCCTCCGCACCGGCCTCGACCCACGCCACTCCTACGTCAGCGAGCTCTACGCCGCCGACCAGCCGCTGCGCCACCTCTTCGGCGGGCTGGAGAGCGGCTGCGCACTCGTGGTCATCGCCGGCGCCCTCCTGGCCCGCAGCACGCCCGCCGGCCACGGCCGCTGGGCCCGCACCGGCTGGCTCGCCCTGGTCGGCCTCGGCCTCTCCTCACTGGCCGACGTGGTCCTGCCCATGGCCTGCGCCCCCTCGGTGGAACGCGGCTGCGTGCCGGTCCACCCCTGGCACACCGCCACCAGCGCCTTCGCCCACTTCTTCCTCTTCGCCTCGATGGCGACCCTCAGCCGGGCCGCCGCCGTGCAACGTCCCCCGATGCCGCTCGTCCGCCGCTGGGGCCCGCGCGTCCTGGCCGTGGCCATGCCCGCCGCGATCCTGACCGTCGGCCCGCTCATCGGCCACCCCGGCTGGCACGGCATCCCGCAACGCGTCCACCTGGTGCTGGTGGGCGTCTGGTTCGCCCTCCTGGCCTGGGAATTGGGCCGCTCGGCCCGCCGCCGACGACGCTGGGCCGGCCACTGGGACGGCCCCTGGGAGCGCTACGTGGAGGGCCTCCGCCGCGTCTGGCGCACCGAACCCGCGGGACGGGCGCAGGCGGTTGACTCCGGCGACGGGGATGGGGCTGGGGGAGCTGGTGGCGCTGGGGGTGCTGGGCGCGGGGCTGACTCCGGCGGGGCGGCTGAATCCGGGGGAGCGGGCGGTTCCGCGGGCGGAGCTGGCTCCGGGGGCGTGGCTGATGCCGGGGGAGCGGCTGGTTCTGGGGGGAGTGGCTGATTCGTGGGGGTGGGAGTGGGAGTGGGGGTGGGCGGGGGAGTGGGGGTGGGTTTGGCGTGGGTGGGCTGCCTCGGTGTGGTTCCGGTGTGAAGGGCTTCGGTTGAGGGCTGCCTGAGGGCGCTTGGGCGGGGCTGTGGGGGCCCGGGGGCCCGGGAGCCGCTGGGCTCGTTTGCGGTGCGGTCGGTGCGGTCGGTGCGGTCGGTGCGGTCGGTGCGGTCGGTGCGTGTGCGGGGGCGGGCCGAGGTGGGGCTGTGGGAGCGGAACCGTCCGCACGGCTCGACTTCCGTGAGCCATCGATGCGTCCCTGATGGCTCAAGGGACGCATCGGGGACCCATTGGTGACGCATCGGGGGCGTTCACGCGCGGGGTGCGTAGACGTCCCCGATGAGGAGACGTCCCCGATGGGGGATGGGGCGGCGGAGGTCGCCGGGTTGGGCTTCCTTGGTAGTTGTCCCCTGGCGCGCGCGCCCGTCGCCCGTCGTCGCCCGTCGTCGCCCGTCGTCGGCCGACGACGGCCGACGTCAGGCCGGTGTGGCGTCGGCCGGTGTGGTGTCCGTCGGGTGTGTGTGTGCTCGGGCCGCGGCGGTGTCCGTTTGGGCCTGGGGTCGGGCCCTTTTGGTTCCGGTCTTGGGCGCGTCGGCGTCGGCTCCGGGTGAGGTGGCCGCGGTGTCGGGTGCGGCGGGGTCGGGGTGTTGTCGGTTGAGGTCTGTTCGTTGCTGACGGCTGAGGCCGAAGAAGTAGGTGGCGGCGAAGCCGACCGCGTAGCCGATGAGTAGGCCGAGGGTGTAGACGGCGAGCGTCGTGCCGAACGACTGGTTGCCCTTGACCAGGGGGAAGAGGGCCCAACCGGAGGGGCCGATGGCGGTGGAGCCGACGGCGTCGCCGAGTTGGTTGAAGAGGCCGACGAAGCCACCGCCGAACGCGCCGCCGAGGCAGGCGGTGATGAACGGTCGGCCGAGGGGGAGCGAGACGCCGTAGATCAGGGGCTCGCCGACGCCGAGGAAGCCGGCGGGGAGGGCGGAACGGATCGTCGCGCGGATCGAGTGGTTGCGGCGGAGACGGACGTAGACGGCCATGGCGGCGCCGACCTGGCCCGCGCCGGCCATGGCGAGGATCGGGAGGAGGGTCGTGTAGCCCTGCTGTTCGATCAGGGTGGTGTGGATGGGGATGAGGGCCTGGTGCAGGCCCAGCATGACGAGGGGGAGGAAGAGAGCGCCGAGGAGGAACCCGGCGACGGCGCCGCCGTGGGCGAGCAGCCAGTCGGCGGCCGTGCCGATGGCGGTGGAGACCTCACCCGCGACGTACATCAGGCCGAAGACGGTGACCAGGCCGGTGAGGAGGACGGTGAGGGTGGGGGTGAGGAGCACGTCCAGGGACTCGGGGACGCGCCTGCGGAGTTGCTTCTCCAGTTGGGCGGCGAGGAGGGCGGCGCCGAGGGCGCCCAGGACGCCGCCTTGGCCGGGGGCGAGCTTCTGGCCGAAGGCGGTGACGTTGGCGACGCCCGGAAAGACGATCACCGCGGCTACCGCGCCGCCCAGGACCGGGGTGCCGCCGAACTCCTTCGCGGTGTTGTAGCCGACGAAGACCGCGATCAGGGACATGAAGCCGGAGGCGATGGCGGTCAGGGCCGGGGCGAGGGCGGGCAGCCAACCTGCGTTGGTGAGCAGGCCGTTCAGGCCGGCGATGATGCCGCAGCCGATCAGGGCGGGGATGAGCGGGACGAAGATGTTGGCGATCCGGCGGAGGAAGAGTTTCACCGGGGTGGCGTTGCGGGCCTTTTGGCGGGCCTTGAGGGCGGAGCCTTGGGCGGCTAGGTCGGTGGCGCTAGGGGAACTGGTGGCGCTGTTGGTGTAGTTGGGTGGTGCGGGGGCGGCTGTCGGGGTGGGGGTGGGTGGTGCGGGGGCCGCCGCTGGGGGGCCGCTTTCTTCCTTTTTACGGCAACGATTACGGAGAGTGATTTGTTCCTGCGGAGAGTTACTTCGATGGGTGGTTTCGGGGGCGGCGTCGGCCTCGGACAGTAGGCGTTCGAACTCCGGGGTGACCCGGGCGACGACGCCCGGGCCCAGGACGATCTGGTACGTGTCGTCCTTCACCACGCCCAGGACGGCGGGGAGTGCCTTGAGGGCGTCGTCCTGCACGAGGGTGCGGTCGCGGACGCCCAGGCGGAGCCGGGTCATGCAGTGGGCGACGGAGGTGACGTTGTCGGCGCCGCCGACGAGGGGGAGCAGCGCGGCGGCGGTGGCGCGGTTCTTGTCTTCGGTCATGTGGGGCGCCTTGCTGTCGAGTGACTGACGGTGGGTCAGGTCGTGCTGGCGTGGGCGGTGGCGGACTGGAGGGCGGCGCGGAGGTGGCCTTTGGAGGCGGCGAGGAGGCGGGCGGCCTCGTGCCCGTCCACGCCGCCGAGCAGGACGAGGATGGCGTGCTTCACCTCGCCGCCGGTCTCGGTCAGGGCGGCCTCGATCTCCAGGTCGGAGGCGCCGGTGGCGAGCGCGACGATGCGGCGCGAGCGGGCCCGCAGCTTGTCGTTGGAGGCCCGGACGTCGACCATCAGGTTCCCGTAGGTCTTGCCCAGGCGGATCATGGTGAGCGTCGAGATCATGTTGAGGACGAGCTTCTGGGCGGTGCCCGCTTTGAGGCGGGTGGAGCCGGTGATCAGCTCGGGGCCGACGATGATCTCGATGCCGTGCTCGGCGGCCGCGGCGAGGGCGGAATCGGCGTTGCAGGACAGGCCGATGGTCAGGGCGCCGATGGCGCGGGCGTGCTCGACCGCGCCGACGGCGTACGGAGTGCGGCCGGAGGCGGAGATGCCGACGACGACGTCCCGGTCGGCGACGGCGAGCGCGGTCAGGTCGGCCGCGGCCAACTCCTTGCTGTCCTCGGCGCCCTCGACGGCGGTGACCATCGCGGACGGGCCGCCCGCGATCAGGCCGAGCACTTCGGAGGGGTCGGTGTTGAAAGTCGGTGGGCACTCGCTGGCGTCCAGGACGCCGAGTCGGCCGGCCGTGCCGGCGCCGGCGTAGACCAGGCGGCCGCCTCGGGCCATGCGGGCGGCGACGGCGTCGATGGCCGCGGCGATCTCGGGGAGGCGTTCGGCGACGGCGGCGGGGACGGTGGCGTCCTCGTCGTTCATCAGGCGGGCGACGTCGAGGGTGGGGCGGCGGTCGATGTCGGCGAGGTCGGGGCGGTGTTCCTCGGTGGTCAGGGAGGCCAACTGCCTCCGGAGCACCGTGTAGTTGGGGTCGGTGGGTGGCATGGGGCGGGGCTCCTTGAGGTGCGGGGGGTGGCGTGTGGTCGCCGCTGCCGGTCGGGGCGCGTGGTGCCGGGTTCCGGCTGAGCGTCGGTCGGCCGATGGGGCGGTGGGCCGGGGTCTCGGTGAGTGGTGGGGTGGCGAGGTGCTGGTGGTGGTGTCGTGCTGGGTGCGGTTGCGTCGCCGTGGGGCGGGGTGGGGTGCGGGTGCCGCGGAGGTCGTCTGTGCCGCTTCGTGGTGCGGCGGTGCGGTGGTGGCTGCCCTTGGCGGTGGACGCAGGGGTGCGGTGTCCGTCGGTGTTCGGGCCTGGCGCGGTGGACCCAGGTGGGGTGCGGTGTGCCCAGGGGGCGCGGCCCGTGGCCCGTCAGTGCCGGGGGTTGTGGCGGTGGGCGAGGGCTTCGTAGGAGGCGGACAGGGCGGGGGCGGCGGTTTCGTAGGTGCGCTGGGCGACGCCTATGAAGAGGCAGTCGACGACGAGGAGTTGACTGGTGCGGGAGGACATCGCCGCGGGGCGCAGCTCGCTCTCGCGGGCCGTGGAGGTCGTCAGGATGTGGTCGGCGTAGGCGGCGATCTCGCCGTCCGGGCGGCCGGTGATCGCGATCGTCGTCGCGCCGTGGTCGAAGGCGACCCGCAGTGGCTCTATGACGTCCGTCGTGCGACCCGAATGGGTGATCGCGATGGCGACGTCCCGGCCGCGCATCTGCACGGCGTTGGTCACGGCGAGGTGCGGGTCGGAGTGGGCGTGGGCGATCAGGCCGATGCGCAGCAGTTTCTGCACCAGGTCCTGGGCGACGAGGTTGGAGGCGCCGATGCCGTAGACGTCGATGCGGCGGGCGGCGGCGAGGGCGGCGACGGCTGCTTCCAACTGGGTGACGTCCAGTGCGGCGGCGGTGTCGGCGAGGCACTGCTGCTCTTCCTGGGCGAGCTTGGTGACGACGTCGACCAGCGAGTCGTCGACCGCTATGTCGGCGGTGACGGCCGGGGCGCTGCCGGTGGCCTGCTGTGCGGCGAGGGCGGCGAGGGCGAGGCGCAGGTCGCGGTAGCCCGGATAGCCGAGCAGGCGGGAGGTGCGGACGACGGTGGCTTCGCTGGTGCCGGTGCGTTCGGCCAGGCCGGTGACGGTGAGGGCGGCGCAGCCCGCCGGGTCGCTCGCCACGGTCTCCGCAACCCGCTGCATGGAGCGGGTCATCGTCGGCGCGAGCGTGCGGACCTTGGCGGCCAGGGCCGCGGGCGCCGGTGGTGCCGGGGCCGGCCGGCTGAAAGTTTCCTTCACTCCGCTACTCATGTCTGAAAGGTATTTTCAGCGCGGTGGTGCGTCAATACCCTCCGTGAAGCCTGTGGACGGGCCGTGGACGGCGTCCCGGCTACCTGTGGATAACTTCGGCCGGTCGGCGGCTTCGCGCGAGAATGAGGTCATGGAGCTGGAACAGGCATTGCACGCCGCGCGGGCACTGGTGCTCGCCGACCTGATGGCGGACGACGTAGCGGACGCCGAGATCGTCTCGCTGGTCGAGGACGCGGTCACGCACCGTCGATGGTGGGTGGAGCAGTGGCCTGACGGCGCCGCGTTCGTCGCGGGGCTGATAGCGCAGGACGTGCAGGACGCGTTGCTGGAGCGGTATGGCCGCTGGCCGTTGTGCCCGGTGTGCACGGAGACCGGAGATCCGCACGCGCTCGACGTGGAGCCGGAGTTGGGGCCGGATCCGCACTGGGTGTGCCCGAAGACGGCGGTCGCCGTCGCCCCGGTCGGGCGGTTGCGCGGGCCGGCGGAGGGCTGAGGTGGCGATCTACATAGACCCGCCCCATTGGCCCGGGCATGGTCGGATGTGGTCGCACGTGGTCAGCGACCGGTCGTTCGAGGAACTGCACCGCTTCGCGGCCGCGTTGGGCGCGCCCAGCCGCGCCTTCGAGCGCGATCACTACGACTGGCCGGCCGAGCGGTATGACGATGCCGTGCGGGCCGGGGCGGTGGAGATCGGTTCCAAGGAGCTGGTGCGTCGGCTCACGGAGGCGGGGCTGCGGCGGCCGAAGCACCGTAGGGGTGAGCGACCCACGCCTTGAGGGCGGACCCTGCGGTCGGTGTGGGTGCCGGTGCCGGTGCCGGCGTGGGTGCCCTTGCCAGTGCCAGTGTCGGAGTCCGTTGACGGGTGGCGTCCGGCTACGGGGTGCGGCCCTGGGGGAGGCGGCGGCCGGCGCGAGCCGACCCCCGCCCCCCCCAGGCGGGGCGCGGGGGAACGGGCCGGGTGCAGGGCCGGAACGGGTCCGGGTGCGCCGGTCGGGGCGAGGGGGCGGCGGTCAGTGACGGTCCGCGGATTGCGGGGAGTGGAGGGCGGATGCCGTGTCGGCCGGGGAGTCGGCCGCGGGGGCCGAGGAGGCGACCACGCGGGAGTGGGCCGAGGCGCGGTGGAGGCGGAAGGCGAGGGCGGTGGTGAGGACGGCGACGGCGGCGAGGGCCGCGCCGGTCCAGGCGACGGACGGGTAGCCCCAGCCGGCGCTGATGGCCAGGCCGCCCAGCCAGGGGCCGAGGGTGTTGCCGATGTTGAAGGCGGCGGTGGTGGTGGCGCCGGCGAGGGTCGGTGCCGCGTTCGCCACGTTGAACATCCGGGCGTTGAGGGCCGGGGCGGTGGTGAAGGCCGTGACGCCGAGCATGAGGGAGAGGGCCACGGCGGCGACCGGGCTGTGCGCGGTCAGCGCCAGGAGGGTGAGGACGGCGGTGGAGGCGGCGATGCCGCCGAAGAGGGTGCCGAAGAGGTGGGCGTCGGCTATCCGGCCGCCGATGAACGTACCGATCAGCGCACCGACGCCGAACAGCGCCAGCACCGTCGGGACCCAGCTCTCGGCGAGTCCGGCGGTGTCGGTCAGCAGCGGCGAGAGGTACGAGAAGAGGGCGAAGACCGCGGCGCCGTTCATGGCGGTGGCGATCAGTGCCAGCCAGACCTGCTTGTCCTTGTAGATGGTCAGCTCGCGGCGGAGCTGGGGGCGGTCGTCGCCGGTCGGCACCTTCGTGCGCGGTACGAGGGCGACGACGCCGACGAGGCCGACCACGGAGAGCCCCGCCACGGCCCAGAAGGCGGAGCGCCAGCCGGCGTGCTGGCCGAGCAGCGCACCGGCCGGCACGCCGGCGATGTTGGCGATGCTCAGCCCGCCGACCATGACGGCCATGGCGCGGGCTCGGGCGTTGACCGGGACGAGGGAGACGGCCACGGCCGCGCCCACCGCCCAGAAGCCGGCGCAGGCCAGTGCGCTGATGACGCGGGAGGCGAAGAGGACGGAGTAGGAGGGGGCCAGGGCGCCCGCGGCCTGGCCGAGGCCGAAGATCGCGAGCAGCGCGATGAGGGTGGTGCGGCGGGGGAGGCGGAGCGTTGCGGCGGCCAGTACGGGAGCGCCGACCACCATGCCGATGGCGAAGGCGGAGACCAGCAGTCCGGCCTGCGGGATGGACACCCCGAGGTCGCGGGCGAGCGGCTGGAGGATGCCGGACAGCATGAACTCGCTGGTGCCCAGGGCGAATACGGACAGGCCGAGGACGTAGACGGCGAGTGGGAGGCGGGCACGGGCAGGGGAGGCGGCTGGTGCTGGCATGACAGGTGACAACGGGGGAGCGGGGGGCGGCATTCCCGTGCGGAGGGTGGTGTTCGCCACGTGGGAGCGGCGTCGGCGGTGCCGTCCGGGGCGGGGCGCCCGGTCGTCGCGGGCTCGGGCCGGGCGCGGCGGGTGGGGCGGGTGGGTCGGTGGTGCGGCCGCCGGTGCCCGGTCGGGGTCAGTCGCTGGTGTCGTGGTGCGCGCCGTCGGCGTTGCCGGCGCCGCTCTCCAGGAGGGCCAGTTCGGTCGACAGGTTGTGGCGGGCCGGGCGCTCCCAGCGGTCGTGGCCGTGGGGGGTCCTGAACAGGTGGGGGAGGGCGAGGAGTTGGCGCAGGACGGTGGCGCGGCCGGTTCGGAAGTCCGGGTCGGGGACGAAGGCGTACTCGGCGCGGACCGCGGCGGCGTAGGCGGCGTAGGCGTCGGGGGAGCCGGCCAGGACGGCCAGGTCGGCGTCGCACAGGACGGCGCCGTTGCGGTCGTCGGGGGCCGGGTCGTGGGTGACGGTCAGGCGGACGAGCCGGGCGACCTCGGAGGTGCGGGCCGGGTCGATGCCGAGTTCGGGCAGGGCGCGCTCGGCGAGGGCGGCGCTGCGTTCCTCGTTCTCGGAGCGGTCCGGCCGGTACACGGCGTCGTGGAACCAGGCTGCCAACTGGACGGCGGGCACGTCGTCGGCGTGCGGGGCGAGTTCGTCGATCCGGTCGAGGACCGCGGTGAGGTGGTCGGTGGTGTGGTAGCGGCGCTGCGGTTCGGCCCAGCGGCGCAGCAGGTTGGCCGCGTACGGGGCGGGGTCGGGGGCTTTCGCGGGTGCGGGGTGGGGTGTGTGGGGGCCGCGGGCCTGGGCCACGGTGGCGGCCCAGCGGGCGGCCAGGTCGGGGCGGGGGTCGGTCATGGCGGTCATTGTGCCCGCTTCAGAAGCTGGGCTTGTCGCGGCAGGAGAGGGCGTCGATGTTCGTGGGGCGGGGCTTGTAGTTGCCCTCCCAGTCGGGGTCCGTGGCGGGGATGGCCGGGAGGGAGTTGGCGAAGTCCTGGCTCCAGTCGCTGCTGGTGACGTACTCCTTCAGCGCGTCGCGGATCTTCAGGCAGTCGGCGCGGTGGCCCTTGGCCATGGCGATGCCGTACTGGTTGACGGGGCCGTAGGTGATGTTGGGGACGACCTTCAGGTCGGGGTACTTCTTGGCGAAGCCGTAGAGGATCATCTGGTCGGTGGAGACGGCGTCGGCGTCGTTCCGTCTCAGGTCCGCGATGCAGCCCTGGGCGGTCTGCGACTGGTAGACGCGGATGCCTTTGCCCTCCGGGCCGTTGAAGGAGTTGTACGAGGTGGTGCCGGGCCAGGTGCAGACGCGCTTGCCGATGACGTCGGAGGGCTTGGCGATGCGGTGGTCGGCCTTGCGGACCAGGACGCCTTGGAAGGTGTTGGCGTAGGGGCCCGCGAAGTCGAGTTTCGCCATGCGGTCCGGGGTGATGGAGAAGGTCGCGACGATGAGGTCCTTCTTCTTCTCGGTGAGGACGGTCATCCGGTCCTCGGAGGGGACGGCTCCGAAGTCCGGTTCCACGTGGAGGGAGGCGAGCACGTGGCGGGCGAGGGTGATGTCGAAGCCGGAGGGGTTGTAGCCGTCGAGGGTGTAGCCGGTGCCGGGCTGGTCGCTCTTCACGCCCACCAGGACCTTCCCGGAGGCGAGCAGGGACGGCGGTTCGGCGGTGCCGCAGGCGGTGGCGGTGGCGGCGAGCCCGGCGAGCGTGAGCAGGGCCGCGAGTGAGGTGGCGCGAGCGGTCATGGGTCCCCGTTTCGTGTGCGGTGGCTCACTGGTCGTACAGCGTGGCCCGCGTGGGTCGCACGGCCATCCGGCAGCCGCGGCCCGTGGTCAGCGTGACGTCGATCCGCACGGTGCTGGCCTGCGCGCCCAGGGAGAAGTCGGCAGTGCCGCCCGGGTTGACGCGCTGTGCCTGGGTGGGAACGCCGGAGGTGAGCAGTGAGGCGGTGACGTAGGAGTCCGGGACGCAGGTCGGGCCGGCCTGGTCGTGGTCGTCGACGGCCAGGGTGAGGCGGAGGGCGTTGCGGCTCTCCCGGAGGGCGGGGGCGTCCAGGCTGAGGGTGATGCTGCGGTGGGTGGTGGCGTCGAGCGGCTGCCCGCCGCGGGTGGTGACCTTCCCCGTCACGTCGACCTCGCCGTGGGTGACGACGTTGCGGAAGGCCAGGTAGCCGCCGACGGTGGTCAGGACGGAGACGAGGGACAGCGCGGCGACGATGCGGGCGTCGGCGGGGCGCTGGACGAGGACGCGGCCGGTCGCGGTGGCGAGGGAGACGGTGATCAGGGTGCCCCACAGGGCGTACTGGGAGGCCGGGCCGTCGGGCCAGGTCGTGCCGGCGATGATCAGGGCGGCGCAGGCCAGGAGCAGGGGCAGCCAGCGGGCGCTGGGGTGTTGCAGGGCCCAGCGGATGAAGACGTTGCGGATGTTGCCGGCGGCGATGGCGTGGTTGCCGTGTGCGGTGGCCTCGTTGTGGAGGTGCCCCGGGTCCGGAGGGGAGGGTCTCGGGGGCGTCATGCGTCGTCCCGGGACTGGGGGCTGCCTCCCATGGTGATGTTGCCGTGGATCTCGCCGGCGGCGATGGAGCCCTGACCGGTCGCGGTGGGGGTGTTGTGGACGATCCGCGCGCCGGTGGGCGCGGTGAGCCGGTCGACGTGGTGCCGGAAGCCGGCGGCGTCGCGGTCGCCGGCGGGGGAGCGGAGCCAGGCGGTGAGGGCGTCGGCGAGCAGCCGGCGGTCGTGGTCGTCGAGGGTGGCCAGCAGTCGGTCGAGGGCGTCGGCGCGGTCGGTGTCGAGGTGCGGGCGGTCGGCGGCCCCGTCGCCCAGGGAGTCGTCGCGGCGGTGCAGCAGGCGGCGGAAGAAGCCCTCGCCGGCGGTCACGGTGCGGTCGGCGAGTCGGTCCTGGGCGGCGGTGAGGACGGAGGTGCCCAGGCTGTTGGCCGCTAAGGCGAGATAGGGGGCTATTTCTGCGGATACGGTGGCAAGGTCGGACATTCGGTTCTCCGTGCTCGTGGCCGGGGCGAGCGAGGTGCTGGCGCAACGCCCTTATGAGAAAGGCGTGTTACCCATGTGAGGGCTGATCCACACTCGCGTCATCGGGTGGTTTCGGGGTGGCGGTACGGCAGGGGCCACGGGTGGATTTCGGCCGCGTCGCGGACCGGATGACGGCGCCGTGGTCGGCGAGCGCTTAGGCTGGGTATTGGACTAGACCTGTGTGGGAGTGGGGGCGGGGTGACGGGCCGCGGCACGCGCGTGCGGCGTCGCCCCGGCCGCCCGCCCCGCACGCTCTGGCCACGTCGTTCGCCATCGGAAGGTTGGGTCGTATGAATCAGCGCGCGCTCCTGGAGGTGATCGCGCTCGGTCCCGAGGACGCGGTGGCCGCGCAGGCCGGCGGTGCCGACCGCCTGGAACTCGTCGCGGACATGGCCGCGGACGGGCTGACGCCGCCGCGCGCCACGTTCGCCGCGATCCGGGCGGCCGTCGACATCCCGCTGCGGGTGATGCTGCGCGCCGCCGACGGCTTCGCGGCGGGCGACGTGGACGCGCTGTGCGCCACGGCCGCGGCGCTGCGGGCGGAGGGCGCCGACGAGTTCGTCCTGGGGTTCCTGACGCCGGCGGGCCGGTCGGACCTGGCGGCCGTGCGGGCGCTGGTCGAGGTGATCGGCGGCTGCCGGTGGACGTTCCACCGGGCCCTCGACCGGGCCGCCGACCGGGCCGCGCTCCGCAGGGACCTGGCGGACCTCGCCGGCACGGGCGGCCTCGACACGTACCTGACCGCCGGCGCCGCTGAGGGCGTGGACGCGGGGCTGGGGACGCTCGTCGCCGAACAGGCGCACAGGGCGGCGCGCGAGCCCGGCTACGCGCCGCGGATCCTGGTGGGCGGCGGGCTCCGCCTGGACCACCTGGCGGAGCTGCGGGCGGCCGGGCTCGACGCGTTCCACATCGGCGGCGCCGCCCGGCCCGGCGGATGGGCCGCACCGGTCGACGCGACGGCCGTGCGGGAATGGCGGGCCGCTCTGGACGCGCCGGTGGTGTCGCGGGTCTGAGGGGGCGTCAAGCGAGGGGTGGTGCCGGGCTGTTACCGGGCGTCGCCAGGTCGGGCGGCCTGGCGGCCCGTCCGGTGGCCGGCCGCTCGGCCCTCGCCCAACCGGTCGAAACCGGTCAGACCTGCCCTTGTTAGGATTTGCGTGAATGGGCAAGAGGGAGTGAATTCCATCGGCTTGGGGGGATTCGCTTCCTCTCGGCACCCTCCGGCCTGCACGAACCATTGCCTGGAGGGCAGATGACCCGTTCCGTCATATCCCGGCCGCCGCGGACGCCGGGCCGCTCCGCCCGTTCGCGACGACTGCTGACCGGAGCCGTCGCACTGGCCCTCGCGGTCACCGCCGGCCCGCTCGTCGCGCCCGCCGCCGCCACCCCGGCCGCCGCCGGGGCCACCGCCGCCCCCGCGCAGAAGCTGAAGATCGCTCCCGGCTCCGAGATCGTGAGCGCGGGACGCACCGGATTCCTCTCCGTCGCGACCGACAAGACCATGTCGTGGACGCGCTACGCGGACGGCGGGACGAGCGAACTCGCCACCGACGACGGCTTGTTCAGGGACTCCGTGATGCACGGCGCCGCGTCCGACGTCGTGGCGCTGGGCGACGCGCCGTACCTGCCCAGCTCCCAGAAGATCACGCTGCGCGACATGGCCACGGGGACGTCCACCGTCATCGACCTCACGCCGTACGGCTACACGTACGCGGGCGCCGTCGGCACGTCGGTGATCGCGCTGAAGGACACCGGAAAGACCCGCGAAGCCCACATCCTGGAGAACGTGGACGGAAAGGTGACCGACCGGGCCGTCACCGGCCTGCGCTTCGCGGCCCGGGACATCAAGGCGGTGGCGGGCGAACCGGGCGCCGTCGTGTTGCGGTACGAGCCCGACGACGTCATCGGCTCACTGTTCAGCGAGTACGTCGTGGTCGACCTGGCCTCGGCCAAGGTCACGCACCACACCCTGGGCGCCGACTTCTCGCGCGTCGCACTGTCCGGCACCCATGTGGCCGTCATGGGGCACGAGAACAACAACCGCGACGACATGAAGCTGGAAGTGGAGAAGCGCGGCGACAACCAGCAGCGGACGACCCACTCGCCCGGCCGCATGTACGACCCGATGGTGGGTCTGGTCGGCAACTGGGTGCTGTACGGCACCAAGCGCACGGTCAACGAGGGCTGGGCCGGCTTTCCCCAGGGGCTCTACGCGATGCCGGCCGACGGGTACGTCGCCCACCCGGTCATGGACCACGCCACCTCCGTCACCCCCACACCCGACGGCGACCTGCTGGTCATGGGCGGCACGACCGAGCACGGCGAAGGTCTCTACCGGATCTCCATCGGGGCCTTCGCCGAGCCGGTCGCCAAGCTGATCGCCAGCACCGGCGAACCCACCAAGGTCACCGTGCTCGACTCCGAGATCCCGGCCGTCACCGAGTTGGACAAGGGCCGCTGGAAGGCGCGCTGGCGGCTCTCCCGCCCCAACGTCCAGGAGGTGGCCGTCACCCTGCGCCACACCGCCTCCGGTGTCGAGCGCGAGGTCGAGATCCCGATCGACACCGAGGTGTCGACGTCCGGGAAGCCCACCTGGATCGAACTGGACTGGGACGGCCTGCTCGGCCCCTCCTACGGCCCCGACCGCGCCGCCCCCAACGGCGACTACACCTGGAGGCTGGCCGCCAAGCCCACCAACGGCGTCGGCCCGGACCTCGCCGCGAGCGGCACCTTCCAGGTCGCGCGCAAGCCCGCGCCGCACGACTACACCGACAACGGCTCGCCGGACCTGCTCATCAGGGACGGGGGCGACCTGACGCGCACCGACACCTACCGCGACCCGGGGAACGGGCGGCTGAAGACCCGCGACGCGGAGAAGATCGGCCCGGGCTGGGGCGTCTACAACCAGGTCACGGCCGTCGGCAACGTCGCCGGCGCGGCCCACGGCGACGTGGTCGCGCGGGACAAGGACGGGGTGCTGTGGCTGTACCTGGGCAAGGGGGACGGCACCTTCGACCGCCGGGTGCGGATCGGCGCCGGTTGGGGCGACTACACCCAGCTCACCGGCGGCGGCGACGTCACCGGCGACGGCCGTGGCGACCTGCTGGCCCGTGATTCCGCCGGGGTGCTCTGGCTCTACAAGGGCACGGGCAGTTGGCAGGCGCCGTTCGCCCCCCGGGTGCGGATCGGCGCCGGCTGGAACGCCTACGACCGGATCACTTCGGTCGGCGACGTGGCCGGAGGGCCCGCGGGCGACGTGGTCGCGCGCGACAAGGACGGGGCGCTCTGGTCGTACCTGGGCAAGGGGGACGGCACCTTCGACCGCCCGGTGAAGATCGGCGCCGGCTGGGGCGCGTACTCCCAGATGATCGGCATCGGCGACGCGAACACCGACGGCAAGGCCGACCTCCTGGTCACGTCGCCGGACGGCGCCTCGTACGTCTACCACGGCACCGGCAGCTGGAAGGCGCCGTTCGCCCCGCGGGAGAAGACGGAGTTCTCGGTCTACTCGGGCCAGACGCTGTCCTGAGCAAGGGAGTTGGGGCGTGCGGGCCGGGCGCGGGCGGGGTCGGCGGAGGCGGGCGGGGCGGCGCAGGCCGCCCGGGTCGCCGGCCGGCCCGGGCGCACCCCGCCCGCGCACCGTCAGGCGGCCCCGAGCTGCTCCGGCAGCCCCGCCGCGTGGACGATCGTCAGGCCGGAGACCGGCCGGGTCAGGCACACGTACAGGCGGCGCAGGCCGGTGCGCTCGTCCGGTTCGCCGTCCACCACCGCCGCCGGCTCGTCCAGCACCACGTAGTCGTACTCCAGACCCTTGGCCAGGGTCGCCGGCACCAGCGTCAGGCGGGCGTCGGCCGAGGTCTCCGCACCCGGGGACAGAGCGCTGATGCCGGCCTCCTCAAGGGCCGCGCGCAGCACCGGAATACGGGCGTCCGCGGCGATCAGGCCGATCGACCCCTCCTTGGCGAGCGCGTCGTGGCAGGCCGCCAGCACGGTCGCGTCCAGGTCCGCGGGCTCCACCGCACGGACCTCGAAGTCACCCGCCGACTCACGGATGGAGGTGGCCTCCTTCAGGTCGGGCGCGATCGCCGGCAGCAGACGGGACGCGTAGGCGATGACCTCCCGCGGCACGCGGAAGCCCTGGGTCAGTTCCTCGACGACCGAACCGGGCTTGCCCAGATGGGCCAGCGCCTGCTGCCAGGTGTCGGTCGCCCACGGGGTGGTGCCCTGGGCGATGTCGCCCAGCACCGTCGCCGACCCGGTGGTGCAGCGCCGGCCCACCGCCCGGTACTGCATGGGCGAGAGGTCCTGCGCCTCGTCCAGCACCACGTGGCCGAGCGAGTGCGTCCGCGCCACCAGGTCCATCGCCTCGTCGATCAGCACCGCGTCCGCCGACGACCATGCGGCGCTCTTCGCGCCGCGCGGCGGCTTCGCCCACAGGATCGTCTTCTGTTCCTCCTCGCTGAGCAGCCCGTCCGCGTGCGCCGCGAGGAACTCGGCGTCGCCCAGCAGCCGCAGCACCAGCTTCGCCGGGTCGACCGGCGGCCAGATCGCCTTGACCGCGGCCTTCACCGCCGCGTTGCGGGCCACCGCGTCCTGCACCCGGTCGTCGGGCGCCTCGCCCGCCTGCTCCATCCGCACCAGCACGGCGTGCGCGATCCGCTGCGGCAGCGCCTCCCGGGCCGCGCCGTAGCGGATGTCGCGGTCCTGCAACTCCCGCACGATCTCTTCGAGCTCGTACGCCGGGATGCGCCAGCGACGGGAGCCGCGGACCACCACGCAGGGCTCCTGCGGCATCGTCACGTGCGAGCGCACCGCCCGCCGCAGCACCTCCGCCATCCGCGCATCGCCCTTGACCATGGCCGCGGCCGCGTCGTCCGCGCCGCGCACCTCCACGTGGCCGACCAGGTCGTCGATCGTGGCCTGCTTGACCTCCAACTCCCCCAGGGCGGGCAGCACCTGCTCGATGTACTGGAGGAAGGAGCGGTTCGGACCGATGACCAGGGTGCCGGAACGGGCCAGCCGCTCCCGGTGGGCGTACAGCAGGTACGCGACCCGGTGCAGGCCCACCGCCGTCTTGCCCGTACCGGGCGCCCCCTGGACGCAGACCGTGCCGCCGATGCCGGCCCGGACGATCTCGTCCTGTTCGGGCTGGATGGTGGCGACGATGTCCCGCATCGGGCCGACGCGCGGGCGCTCGATCTCCGCCTGGAGCAGGGCGCTGGTGGTCTCGGCCTCGGCCGGGTCGGTGAGGTGCTCGTCCTCGTAGGCGGTCAGCTCGCCGGCGGTGTAGCCGAAGCGGCGGCGCAGCTTCAGGTCCAGCGGGTCCTTCTTGGAGGCCCGGTAGAACGGCTGGGAGACCGGCGCGCGCCAGTCGATGACCATGGGGTCGCCGTCGGCGTCGTGGACGTGCCGGCGGCCGACGTAGAAGTTCTCGCCGGTGGCGCCCTCGGCGAGGTCCATTCCGGGGGCGTGGAGGTAGTCGAGGCGGCCGAAGAAGAGCGGCGTGTGGGCGAGGTCGGCGAGGGCCTTGATGCGGGCGTCGATCTCGCCCTGGAGGACCTCGGCGTTGACCCAGTTCGCGGTGACGTCCGCGATGTTGAGGTTCTCGGCGTCCTCGCGCATGGCGCGGAGGGCGGAACGGGACGCGGCGAGGTGCGCGCGCTCCCGTTGGAGCGGGTCGGCGGGCGGCGCCGGCGGTGCGGTGTGCTGGTCGGGTGTCGGGTGGGCGTGCGAGGGCACGGCTTGCCTCCGGTGACGGTCAATCCTCGGTCTGCGGCGCGACGGCGCGACGGCGTGCGACGGCATGATGCGAAGGGCCGGCCGGTTTCCGACCGGTCGGCGGCGCTCCCCTGACGGGAGGCAGGCAACCGCGCGATTGTAGTCAGCACGTATCAGGGACGCCAACGGAATTTCCGGCGCCGGCGGCGCGCGGGGCCGGCACGGCATCGCCCGGTACCCGTCCGGCCCGGCGGCGACGCCGTCCTTTGGAGGGACGGCCCCGCGAGAACCGTAGGTCTCCCGTAGGGGTCGGCATGGGCCCACAGGCCGATGCCGCGGCGCGCAGAGATGGAACTGTGGGGCGATGTGCGCCATTCGCGTGAAAACGATGATGGAGGCATGAGCAGCGCAACGATCCACACCGCCTCCGTCCACGCCCTCCCCCGCCGCTCGGCCAACGGCGCCACGGCCCTCGGCACCGACCCGACCACCGGCTCACCACCCACCGACGACCACCGCCACCTGCTGGGCAACGCCGTCCGCGCGGTGAAGGTCTTCGCCGCGGCCGCGTTCAGCGTGGTCGTGATGGGCGAGTACGCCGAGGGCTGAGGCCGGGCGCGCGGCGAGCGCGCACCGGGCACTGCCGGACCGCGCCCGAGCACGGTCCCCGGTTCCGGCAACTCTGTACGAGTACAACCAACTCTGAGTGGGTCCGAGCAGGTCCGCGCAGCGTCGTTCCGCAGCACCGCAGGCGCGGCGCTCGTCGGCGCTGGTGCGTGGTTCGGCCGGATCGCGCACCTTTCGTGCGTGTGAGAGTCGTTTCCGCATGGACATCCGGTTGACCGGAAAGCGTTACGGACGGTCGGTCTCGATCCACTAGCGTCGCCGCAAGGAGCGCGCTCAGGGCGACGAGGAGGGGTCAACGGGTGTCTGCCGCCGACGGGACGGGGACGTGGACGTGGAGACGCACCTGGGCGCAGAGCATCGCCAGCCCGGGCCGACTGGCGATAGGCGCGGCGCTGCTCGTCCTGTCCTGCGCCGGGCTGTACGCGCTCTCCCTGGCCGTGCAGCTGCCGATGTCCGACATAGAGGTCTACCGCGCCGAGGGCCAGGCCGCCGCGACCGGCGGTGACCTCTACGGCTTCACGGTCACCAAGTGGGCGCTGCCGGCGACGTACCCGCCGTTCGCCGCCCTGCTGTTCATCCCCACCACCTGGATCTCGCTCACCACCCTCAAGATCACCTGCGTCATGGCCAACGCCGCCCTCCTGGCGTTGCTGATCCACCTCTCCTGCAAGGCCGCCGGTCTGCGCCGGTACGCCTACTCCGCGCCGCTGCTCCTCGGCACCACCGCCCTCGGCCTCTGGCTCGAACCGGTCTTCCAGACCCTGGTCTTCGGGCAGGTCAACCTCGCCCTGACCTGCCTGGTCCTGTGGGACCTCTCGCGTCCGGACGGTGCCCGCTTCAAGGGCTTCGCCATCGGCCTCGCCGCGGGCATCAAGCTGACCCCGGCGATCTTCGCGGTCTACCTGCTGATCACCGGGCGGGTGAAGGCCGCCTTCACCGCCCTCGCCGGATTCGTGGTGTCGGTGCTGCTCGGCGCGCTGGTGCTGCCGGGCGCGAGCGTGGACTTCTGGACCCGGCGGATGTTCGAGACCCAGCGGGTCGGCAAGGTGTGGATCGTCGACAACCAGTCACTCCAAGGGCTCGTCGCGCGCCTGCTGCGCACCACCGAACCGGGCCTGTGGTGGCTGGCCGCGGCCGTGGTCACCGGCGCGGCGGGGCTCTGGATCGCCCGCCGCTGCCACCGCAACCGCGGCCTCGACCTCTGGGGCGTCCTGGCCACGGCCGTCACCGCGCTGCTGGTGTCGCCGATCAGCTGGTCGCACCACTGGGTCTGGTGTGTGCCCCTGCTCGTCGCGCTGATCGCGCACGCCCGGCGGGACCGCCGGCGCTGGGCGCTGGTGGCCGCGATCACCCTCGTCTTCGCCGCCCGCTCGATGTGGGCGCTCAACCACCGCGGCACCCTGGCCCTGCACTTCCCCTGGTGGCAGCAGCCGCTGGCCTCCCCCTACCCGATGCTGGGCCTGGCGCTGCTGGCCGCCCTGGCCTGGTGGACGCTGCGGCCCCCGGGCCGTCCCGGCGCCCCCGGCCTGCTGGCCGCCCGCCGGGTCCCCACACCGCGCACCGACGCCCGCCGGCCCACCGAGGCCCCGACGGGCTGACGGCCGCCACCGGAGCCCGGCCGTGGCGACGGCCTCCGCCACCGCCCGCGCTCACGCCGGGGTGGGATCGTCCTCGCCGGCCGCGACGTCGTCGCCCGCCGTCAGCAGCTCGTGCGCGTCCACGATCCGGTACGCGTAGCCCTGTTCGGCCAGGAAGCGCTGGCGGTGCGCGGCGAAGTCCTGGTCGACGGTGTCGCGGGCGACCACCGAGTAGAACCGGGCCTCGTGACCGTCCGCCTTCGGGCGCAGCACCCGGCCCAGCCGCTGGGCCTCCTCCTGGCGGGAGCCGAAGGTGCCGGACACCTGGATGGCGACCGTGGCCTCCGGCAGGTCGACGGAGAAGTTCGCGACCTTCGACACCACCAGCACCGAGATCTCGCCCTGCCGGAACGCGTCGAAGAGCCTCTCGCGCTGCGCGTTGGACGTCTCGCCCTTGATCACCGGGGCGTCGAGGTGCTCGCCCAACTCGTCCAGCTGGTCGATGTACTGCCCGATGACCAGCGTCTGCTCGCCGGCGTGCCGCCGCACCAGCGCCTCGGTCACCCGCTGCTTGCTGCCGGTGGTCGCGCAGAAGCGGTACTTCTCCTCCGTCTCGGCGGTGGCGTACGCCAACCGCTCCGACTCGGTCAGGTCGACCCGCACCTCGACGCAGTCGGCCGGCGCGATGTACCCCTGCGCCTCGATCTCCTTCCACGGCGCGTCGAACCGCTTGGGGCCGATCAGCGAGAAGACGTCCGACTCCCGCCCGTCCTCGCGCACCAGGGTCGCGGTGAGCCCCAGCCGGCGGCGCGCCTGGAGGTCGGCGGTGAACTTGAAGACCGGCGCCGGCAGCAGGTGCACCTCGTCGTAGACGATCAGGCCCCAGTCCCGCGAGTCGAACAGCTCCAGGTGCGGGTAGACGCCCTTCCGCTTGGTCGTCAGCACCTGGTACGTGGCGATGGTGACCGGGCGGATCTCCTTCCTCGTCCCGCTGTACTCGCCGATCTCGTCCTCGGTCAGCGAGGTGCGCTTGACCAGCTCGTGCTTCCACTGCCGGGCCGAGACGGTGTTGGTGACGAGGATCAGCGTGGTCGCCTTGGCCTGCGCCATCGCCCCCGCGCCCACCAGCGTCTTGCCCGCGCCGCAGGGCAGCACCACGACGCCGGAACCGCCGTGCCAGAAGCCCTCCACGGCCTGCGCCTGGTACGGGCGCAGCGACCAGCCGTCCTCGGCCAGCTCGATCGGATGCGCCTCGCCGTCCACGTAGCCGGCCAGGTCCTCGGCGGGCCAGCCCAGCTTGAGCAGGGTCTGCTTGATCTGCCCGCGCTCGGAGGGGTGCACCACGACGCTGTCCGGGTCGATCCGCGCGCCGACCAGCGGCTGCACCTTCTTCGAGCGGAGGATCTCCTCCAGCACGGGACGGTCGGTGGTGGACAGCACCAGGCCGTGCGCGGGGTGCTTGGTGAGCGTCAGCCGGCCGTAGCGCGACATGGTCTCGGCGATGTCGACGAGCAGCGCGTGCGGCACCGGGTACCGCGAGTACTGCACCAGCGCGTCCACGACCTGCTCGGCGTCGTGGCCGGCGGCCCGCGCGTTCCACAGCCCCAGCGGGGTCACCCGGTAGGTGTGGATGTGCTCCGGCGCCCGCTCCAGCTCGGCGAACGGCGCGATGGCCCGCCGGCAGGCGTCCGCCAGTTCGTGGTCCACCTCCAGCAGCAGCGTCTTGTCGCTCTGGACGATGAGAGGTCCGTTCACGCGCCTCGCCTTTCGCATTCCGGGGCTGAACCGCCGGCCGGGGCCGTCGGGCGGCGGCCCGACGTGCCAAACGTCCAGTGTGCCGCATCGCACCGACGAGGCCGCCCGGTCCGTTCGGCGGGTGGTTCCCGGGTGGGTCAGACCGCGTCGTCGGCCAGTTCCGAGACGCCGGTGATGCGGTGCAGGGGGTAGGTGCGGACCTCGTCGGAGGTGTGGTCGTAGGCCGTGACGTAGCCGCCCTCGACGCGGACGGGGGCGATCACGCGTTGGCTGGCGGCGCCGTCCGCGTTGACGTAGCCGATCCAGACGGGCGAGCTGGTGAGGACCGCGGCCTGCATGGTGGCCAGGGTCTCGGCGGAGGTGGTGCGGGGCAGCGCGCCCGGTGCCGGGCTGCCGGTGGGGGCGGCGGCGGGCTTGCGTTCGGCGGTGGCGGCCAGGTCGCCGGCGCGGATGGCGCGGACGGCCGCCTCCAGCAGGGTGCGGTCGGGCGGCGGCGGGCCGTCCGGGACCGGGGCCGGGGCCGTCCGGGGCGGGGTGCGGTAGGAGTCGGCGCGGGCCACCAGGACGTCGCCGGCGGCGGATTCGGCGGCCGGGGCGTAGCCCATCGCCCGCAGGCCGTCGAGGAGGTGTTCGGGGGCGCACTGGGCGGCGAGCACGGTCGGGGCGAGCCGGCGCAGTCGCAGCGCGGCGGCGCGGCGGTCGGCGAGGATCTCGGCGAGCAGTGCGTCGTCGTCGCAGCGGACGTAGGCGGTGGCCGCGCCGACCCGCAACTGGCCGTGTCTGCGGGCCACGTCGTCGACGAGGTAGGCGAGGGGCTGCGGGACCGGGGTGCGGGAGTGGGCGGTCAGGAACTCCTGGAGCTCGGCGGCGGACCGGCCGCTGTCCAGGGCCCGGCGCACCGACGCCGGGGTGAAGCGGTAGACCGTGGCGCCGCCCTTGGACTCGACGTCGGCCAGTACGCCGAGCGCCTCGGCGAGCGGGCGGTGCAGTGGGCCGGGGGCGACCGCGGTCAGGTCGGCCTGGAGCAGGACGTGGTCGAGCGGTTCGGGCAGCAGCGGGGCGAGCAGGACGGCGGCGCGGGCCGCGGTGGTGGTCGCCTCGGCGGGGGTGAGGGGTGTCGCGGTGGCGCCCGGCTCCGGGGCCGGTGCCGCTTCGGCGGCGGGCGGGGCGGTGCCGAGCAGGGTGCGGCCGTGGGTGGCGAGGGCGCCGCGCCCCGTCACGCCCAGCAACTCGGCCTCGGCGAGCGCCCCTTGGGCGAGTCGGGAGCGCAGGTCCTCGGCGGGGGCGGGGCCGGCCGGGCCGTCCGGCGCGGCGGGCGCGGTGGCGGCCGGGGGTTGGGCGGCCGGTGCGGCGGCGCGCAGCGGACGTTCCCAGCGCAGGCGGGACAGCAGCGTCGCCTCCGGGACGGACGTGCCGGGCGCCAAGGTGGCCAGCAGGGTCAGCACGCGGTGGCGGACCTCGGGCGCCGGGGAGCGGTCGAGGTGCGGGCCGAGGGCGGCCAGGGTGCGGCCCTTGGCGTCGGCGGTGCCGACCACGCCCGGGGTGCGGGTGGCGGGCAGCCAGGCGGCGACCAGGACCGCCCAGCGCTCGTGGTCGGGCAGTTGGAGCCACTCCTCGGCGGCCGGGGTGGCGGCGTAGCGTTCGTCGGCCTCGCCGTCGGAGGCGATCAACCCGGCCGCGTAGGCGAGTTCGAGCCAGAACGCGGCGAGCTGTTCGGTGGTGTCCAGGGCGGTCGCGGTCCGCTTGAGGTCGCGGACGCTCAGGCCGCCGGCGCGCAGCACGGGCGGGCCGCCGAGGTCCCACTCCTTGAGGAGTTCCTCGACGGTGGCCAGCGCGGTGAACGCCTGGCCCGCGGCGGCGTTGTCCACAAGCTGTGGATCGCGTGCGGTGGTCGGGGCGAGGGCGGGCGGGGCCGGCTCGGGGACGCGGTGCGCCCGCCCGGCGCGCAGGTGCAGCGCGGCCTCCCGGGGCAGGGCGACGTTGCGGGCGCCGGCCGGCAGCAGCAGCCCGCGGTCCAGCAGCCATTGCAGGTGGGCGGCCGGCCGGTCGGTGACCGCGCCGTAGGGCGGGCCCCACAGCAGCTTGTCCAGGACGGCGACGGCCTCGGCGGGCGCGGTGTCCAGGAGGGCGGCCATCCTGGCCCGGTCGCTGAAGAGGGCGGTGAGGGCGGCGACCGCGGACACCGGGTCGTGGGTGGCGGGCAGGTCGACCGCGGCGAGGATCTCCTGGAGCCGGCCCGGTGACATGCCGGCGGTGGCCTCGGTGACGGTGGGGCCCAGACCGGTCGGCGAGGGGCGGGTGGGGTTCGGGGCGAGTAGTTCCCGGGCGGTGCGCACCAGGCGCAGCCGGTCGTCCGGGCCCCACACCAGGGCCTGGGCGCGCAGGGCCGCCAGGGCCCCCGGCAGGGCGGCGGTGACCGCCTCGTCCCCGGCGTCCCCGGCCATCAGCGCCGCCAGCGTCCCGTACGGGCAGGGGTCCGGGGCGACGGCCAGCGCCTCGGCGGTCTGAAGGGCGAAGGTGTCCAGTCGCTCCACCGCGCGGACCACCGACGCCCGGGTCCCGGCCCGGGTGGCGAGCTGGGTCAGATCGCCCGGCACCGGGTTGAGCAGGTCGGGCCGGGCCCGCAGCAGGCCGGCGAGCCCGCGGTCCGAGCGGGTCCTGAGCTCCTCGGCGAGGGTGCGGGGGGTAGCGGTGGTCATTCGTCCTACGTTAGCCGGGCGGGGGAGACGACGGGAGCAGGCGGCGGGCGCGGATCGGCGGGGCGGGGCCGGGGGCCGGCGCGCGGTGCACGGGGCCGCGCGCCGTACTGCGGGGCGGCGTCGTGCACGGCGCGGTGCGCGGGTGCCGCGCGCCCGGCCGTGGTGCCGCGCGCCGTCGTCGGTGCCGTGCGGCGGGCGGCCGGCGGTGCCGGGCCGGGGCCACGGGGTACCGTCGGGGCAGCAACCAGCGCACGCCGCAGGGGATTTCGTGGGGATCGAGAGCGAGCAGCTCGTCTTTGACTATCTGAGCCGGGTGGGCGACCTGGCCCAGCAGCACGGGCTGCCGTCCGGCACCCGGATGCGGCTGGTGGCCTCGCTACGGGCCGAGATCGACGCGCAGAAGGCCGACCAGAAGGCCGATTCGGTGCCCGGGGTGAAGCGGCTGCTGGCCCGGCTGGGCACGCCGGAGGCCGTGGTGAAGGCCGCGGCCGACGGGGCCGGCGGGTCCGGTGCGCAGGGCGCCGGCGGGGCCGGGACGAGGGCGGCGCCGCCCCCGGTGGCCGGGCCCGCGGAGCCGGTCCGGCCCGCCCAGTGGTCCGGTGCGCGGGAGCGGCTCGGCGGGTTGATCGGCAAGGTGCCGGCGCCGCGCGACGGGGACGGGGCGGACGACGGCGGCCGGCGGCCGAACTTCCTCAAGAAGCGTCCCGCGCCGTCCGGCCCCCAGGCCCCGCCGGCCGCCGCGCCGCCCCACTTGGCCGGCGCCGACGAACTGGGCGACGCGGAGGACCCGCCGGACTGGTGGCGGGTGGACGGCGCGGGGGCCGACGCGGAGGCCGCGGCGGACTTCGTGCCCGGTTTCGTCGGCGGCATCGAACTCTCGGAGGTCTGGGAGCGGCCCGAGGAGGACGAGGACGCCGACGGTAAGGGCGGCAAGGGCGGTAAGGGCGGTAAGGGCGGCAAGGGGGCGGGGCAGGGCGACGGCGGGCGGCGCGGGCGGGCCCTGCCGGCGCTGCTGCGGAAGACGTTGGGCCGGCCGCCCGTCCAGGAGCCGGTGGCCGGGGCGGAACCCGCGGGCCCGGCGGACGCCGCGGAGGGTGCCGAGGAGCCGGCGCGGTTGCCCCTGCGGGCCTGGCTCAGCCCGGTGTTGACGCTGGCGGTGCTGCTGCTGGTGGCCGGTGCGGTGGTCGGCTCCTGGTTGGCGCTGGCCGGTGGTTGGGGGCTGGCGTACGTGTCGCGCCGGCTGAGCCGTACGGAGACGAAGTTCGCGGCGCTGGGCGTGCCCGGGATCGTCGTCTGCGGTCTGCTGGTGTGGATCTGGGGCCGCAGCCAAGGCCGTTGGGGCGCGCCGATCGCCCCCGGGCAGCTGGGCCAGGAACTCCTCGCGGGGCTGCCCGGCGTGGTGCGGGTGGCCGCGGTCGTCTCGGCGCTGTTCCTGCTCTGGCGGATGCGCCGGGCGGCGCCGTGAGGCGCGGGCGCGGCAGAGGGGCGGGCGGCGGAGCGTCGCCCGCGCCGCCGCGCTCCTTCGCGGGCCGCTACTTCTTGGCGAGCCGCTGCTGGATCTCGTCGAGGATCTTGTCGGCCGCGGTGTAGCCGATGCCCTGGATCCACAGTTGGTCGTCGACGCGGAGGGACTTGCCGTTCTTGACGGCCCGGAGGTTCTTCCACAGGGGGCCGGTGGTGATCTGGGCCTCCTTGGACTTCTCGGGGCTGCCGTAGGTGGCGTAGAAGACCGCGTCGGCGTCGGCCTTGGTGATCTGCTCGGGGCTGACCTCGACCATCAGGCCGTCGCGGGCGCCGTCGACGACCGCGGTGGGGCCGGTGCCGAGGTCGTCGAGGACGGTGCCGATGTAGCTCTGGCAGCCGTAGATGCGGGTGTCGGCGCCTTCGACGAAGCGGACGACGTTGGTGCGCAGGGCGCGGGCCTTGGCCGGGCCGCCGAGGGCCGTGGTGACGCGTTCGGCGTGCGCGCGGTAGGCGGCGACGGTGCGTTTGGCTTCGGGGATCTTGTTCAGGGCGGCGGCGTGGACGGCGAAGTTCTGCTTCCACGGGTAGCCGGTGGAGTCGGTCATGACGGTCGGTGCGATCTTGCTGAGGTCGGCGTAGCGCTGGCCGTCGCGGACCTTGTTGGTGAGGATCAGGTCGGGCTTGAGGGCGGCGATGGCTTCCAGGTTGGGGGCGCCGATCTTGCCGACGTCCTTGATGCCGGCGAGCTTGTCCTGGGGGAGGTAGTCGAGGAAGCCGGAGGCGACGTCGGAGCGGGTGGCGCCGACCGGGGTGACGCCGAGGGTGAGCGCGGAGTCGAGTTCGGCGGTGTCCAGCACCACGACGCGGTGCGGGGCGTCGGGGACGGTCACCTCGCCCGTCGCGGTGCGGACCGGGTGGCTGCCGCCGCCCGCGGGGGCCGGCGCGGGCCAGGTGGTGGTGGGCTGCGCGGGGCATTCCGCGGCCTTGAAGGTGCCGTTGGGGCCGGCGGCGGAGGCGCCGGAGTCCTGGCCGCTGCCGCAGCCGGTGAGCAGCAGTGCGCCGGCGGCGACGGCGGTCGCGGCGGCCCGGGCGGTGGCGGGGCGGCGGTGCGGGGGCGGGGTGCAGACGGCCGGGCGGGTCGGGCGGGTTGGGTGGGGGACAGCCGGGTGGGTTGGGTGGGTCATCGCAGCCCTTTCGGCTCGGCGGCGGGGAGGTCGCCGGGGCGGGTGCCCCGGCGAGGAGACGTCACTGCCGGGTGTCCCCTTCCCAGGGACGGCCCGGCACCACCAACGGGGAGCCGGTCACCGGGTCCGGGACGACCACCGAGTCCAGGCCGAACACCGCGCGGACGAGGTCGGCGGTGACCACGTCCCCGGGCCGGCCCTGGGCGACGATCCGGCCCGCCTTCATGGCCACCAGGTGGTCGGCGTAGCGGGCGGCCTGGTTGAGGTCGTGCAGGACGGCGACGACGGTCCGGTCGCGCTCGTGGTTGAGCTGGCGCACCAGGTCGAGGACCTCCACCTGGTGGGCGATGTCCAGGTAGGTGGTGGGTTCGTCCAGGAGCAGCAGGTCGGTCTCCTGGGCCAGTGCCATGGCGATCCAGACCCGTTGGCGCTGGCCGCCGGAGAGCTCGTCGACGGGGCGGTCCGCCAGTGTGGCCACGTCGGTGCGCGCCATGGCCTCCACGACCGCCCGTTCGTCCTCGGCCGACCACTGCTGCCACCAGCGCTGGTGCGGTTGCCGGCCGCGGGCGACGAGGTCGCCGACGGTGATCGCCTCGGGGGCGACGGGGGTCTGCGGCAGCAGTCCGAGGGACTGGGCGATCTTCCGGGTGGGGATCTGGGCGAGGTCCGTGCCGTCCAGCAGGACCGCGCCGCGGCGCGGTCGCAGCAGCCGTCCCAGGGCGCGCAGCAGCGTCGACTTGCCGCACGCGTTGGGGCCGACGACGACGGTGACGGCGCCGTCCGGCACGTCCAGGTCGAGGCCCTCGACGACGGTGCGTTCCTCGTAGGAGAGGGTCAGGCCGCGGGCCGTCAGACGGGCGGCGGGTTCGTGGGCGGCGGGCTCCTGGGCCGTGGTGTCCGCCCCGGCCGCCGGCCGCGGGGTGCCGGTACCGGTCACGCTTGTCCTCCTGTGGCCCGGCCACGGGCCCGGTGGCCCCTGACGATCAGCCAGATCAGATACGGGGCGCCGACCGCGGCGGTCAGCACGCCCACCGGCAGCTCGGTGGGTGCGAGCAGCTTGCGGGCGAGCAGGTCGCCGAGGACGACGATGACGGAGCCCAGCAGCGCCGAGCAGAGCATTGGGATCTGCGCGGTCCGGGTCAGCCGGCGGGCGATCTGCGGGGCGAGCAGCGCCACGAAGTCGACCGGCCCGGCCGCTCCGGTCGCCATCGACGCCAGCACCACGCCGACCGTCACCAGCCCCAGCCGGGTGCGGTTGAGCCGGATGCCCAGCGCGGTGGCGGTGTCGTCGTCGAGGGAGACGGTCCGCTGGGCGCGCGCCGCCCACAGGACGGCGGGCAGCGACACCAGCAGCGCCCAGCCCAGCGGGGCGGCCTCCGCCCAGCCGCGTCCGTTGAGCGAGCCGGTCATCCACACCTGGGCCTGCTGGGCGACGAGGTAGTCGCCCTTGGTGAGGAACAGTTGGGTGACCGAGCGCAGCGCGACGGCGAAGCCGATACCGATCAGCACGAAGCGGGTGGCGTGCAGTCCGCCGCGCCACGCGAAGACGTAGACCAGCAGCGCCGCCAGCAGCCCGCCGGCCACCGAGACGTAGGGCAGCACCGCGAACGAGGTGACGCCGAAGGTCATCGCCCCGACGGTCACCGCCCCGGCGCCCTGGGTCACGCCGATGATGTCGGGGCTGGCGAGCGGATTGCGGGCCACCGTCTGGATCAGCCCGCCGGCCACGCCGAAGGCCGCGCCGACCAGCAGCCCGACCACCATCCGCGGCAGCCGCAGCGTGCCGACGACCAGTTCCTGGGGGGATGGTTCGCCGGCGAGGACCTTGAGCACGTCGGTGGGCGCCACCCAGCTCTCGCCGGCGCACAGGTACGCCACGCACACCACGGCCAGCGCGGCGGCCAGCGCGACGGCGACCACGGTGGCGCGGCGGTGCAGCAGGAAGGAGCCGCGGCCGGCCCGGACCAGCGCGTACCCGGCGGGGCGGACCGCGCGCGGGCGGGCGGCGGGGGAGGTGTCGGTGGCCGTCATGCCGCCACCGCCCGTCGCCGGACCAGGGTGACCAGGAACGGCACGCCGATGAGGGCGGTCATCACGCCGGCCGGGACCTCCGACGGCGGGAACAGCACCCGCCCGACGGTGTCCGAGACCAGCACCACGACCGGGCCGAGCAGCGCGGCCATCGGCAGCGTCCAGCGGTGTTCGCCGCCCACCAGGGCGCGGGCCAGGTGCGGCACGGCGAGGCCGACGAAGGCGATCGGGCCGGCGGCCGCCACGCCCGCGCCGGTCAGCACGGTCGCGCCGAGCCCGCCCACGATCCGCACCGTGGCGACCTTCTGGCCCAGCCCCCGGGCGACGTCCTCGCCGAGCGCCAGGGCGTCCAGTCCGCGCGCCACCGACAGCACCAGTACCGTGCCGACCAGCAGGAACGGCCAGATCTGGGCGGCCACCGCGGCGTCCCGGCCGGTGAGCGAACCCACCTGCCAGAAGCGGAACTCGTCCAGTGCCGCGGCCTTGGTGGTCAAGATCGCCATCGACGCCGACACCAGCAGTGCGTTGATGGCGGCGCCGGAGAGCGCCAGTTTGACCGGGGTGGCGCCGCCCCGGCCGCGGGCGGCGATGCCGTAGACGACCACGGCGGCGATCCCCGCCCCGGCGAACGCGAACCACACGTAGCCGCTCAGGGTGTGCACCCCGGCGAAGGCGATGGCGGCCACCACGGCGGCCGCGGCGCCCTGGCTGATGCCGAGGATGCCGGGGTCGGCGATCGGGTTGCGGGTGATGCCCTGCATGACCGTGCCGGCCATCGCCAGCGCGGCGCCGACCATCAGGCCGATCAGGGTGCGCGGCAGCCGCAGGTACCGCACGACCTGCGCGGCGTCGTCGGAGCCGCCGTGGACGAGGGCGTCGAGGACCGCCGACGGGGCGAACGCGCGGCTGCCGACGGCGAGGGAGAACACCACGGCCAGCAACAGCGCCAGCACGGCCAGCGCGGTCAGGCCGAGCCGGCGGCTCCGCTTCCGGTGCGTCACGGGCATGGCATCACGGCGTCGGGTCCCTCCGCGCGGTCTGGAGCTGTGGTTGCGGACCCGCGGTCACCGGACGGCGGCCGCGGGTTAGGTAAGGCAAGGCTAACGGTACGTCCTGGCCGGTTTGCTCCGCAGGGGCACAGGCACAATGGCAGGCATGGCTGCGCATCCCCTGACCGTCGGGTTCGACCTCGACATGACGCTGATCGACTCCCGCCCCGGCATCAAGGCCGCCTACGAGGCGCTGGCCGAGCGCACCGGGACGCACATCGACGCCGCCGCCGCGGTCACCCGGCTCGGGCCGCCGCTGGAGCAGGAGATCCGCCGCTGGTTCCCGGCGGAGCGGGTGGCGGAGATCAGCGACCTCTACCGCGAGCTGTACCCGACGCACGCGATCACCGGCACCCTGGCGATGCCGGGCGCGCGGGAGGCGGTCGACGCGGTGCGCGCGGCCGGCGGCCGAGCCGTCGTCGTCACCGCCAAGTACGAGCCCAACGCCAAGCTGCACCTGACCCACCTGGGCATCGCAGCGGACGCGGTCGTCGGCTCGCTGTGGGCCGAGGCCAAGGCGACGGCGCTGCGCGAGCACGGCGCGCGGCTCTACGTCGGCGACCACACCGGCGACGTGCGCGGCGCACGGACCGCCGGTGCCCTGTCGGTCGCGGTCGCCACCGGGCCGTGCGCCGCCGACGAACTGCGCGCGGCCGGTGCCCACGTGGTGCTCGACGACCTGACGGCCTTCCCGGCGTGGCTGGATCGTTACGCGGCGGATCCCGCGCGCTACCCGGCGGGCGGCGCCGACGGCGACGGGGCGGCCACCGCCTCCGACTGACGGCGCTGGGCGAGCACGGAGCGCACCACTCCGCTGCCCGCGATCAGGAAACCGGCGCCCATCAGCATGGACATCCAGTAGAACTCCCACGGCAGCGGGTGCGTTCCGAGGAACAGCGGGAGCACCGTGGCGAGAGTGGCCAGTGCGCCAACTAGGAACACGATCGCGCCGATTCGGACCAGTAGATCCCCGGCCTGGGGCGTTTCATCAGACACCTGACCAGGGTAAGTCCGGGCCGGGGGCGCCGAGGATCCCCCTGGCGACGTCTTGTCACCGGGCCCCGGACCATTAGCCTTGGGGGAGGCGGGCTTCGGTGGCCCGCTGCACTGTTATCCAGACCATTTTTCCCACGCCGCGGCACCCCACGTGCCCGCGGCGAAGAGCCCGCATTTTCCGACGAGTACGAGGACGAGGACAGACGTGCCTACCGGCAAGGTCAAGTGGTTCAACAGCGAGAAGGGCTTCGGCTTTCTCTCCCGCGACGACGGCGGTGACGTCTTCGTACATTCGTCGGTGCTGCCTGACGGCGTGGACATGCTCAAGCCCGGCCAGCGCGTCGAATTCGGTGTCGTCGCGGGCCAGCGCGGTGACCAGGCACTGAGCGTCGTGCTCCTCGACCCGACCCCTTCGGTCGCCGCGGCCCAGCGCCGCAAGCCCGACGAACTCGCCTCGATCGTCCAGGACCTCACCACCCTGCTGGAGAACGTCACCCAGCAACTGGAGCGCGGGCGCTACCCCGACAAGGTGCACGGCGCCAAGATCGCCGGGATGTTGCGCGCGGTCGCCGACCAACTCGACGTCTGAGCCGCACCGCTCAGACGAACGTCAGCGCGGCGGGGCCGAGGGGCGGCACGAGCCCCTCGGCCGCGGCGCGGGTGAGCAGCCCGCGCACCGCGGCGTAACCGTCCTCGCCGAGGTCGGCGGTGAATTCGTTGACGTACAGCCCGATGTGCTGGTCCGTCACCTTCGGGTCCATCTCCTGCGCGTGCTCCAGGACGTACGGCCGGGACGCCTCCGGGTCGTCCCAGGCCATCCGGACCGACGTGCGGATCGCCTCCGCCAACTGGCGAAGCACCGGCTCGCCCAGCGACCGCTTGGCGATGATCGCCCCCAGCGGGATCGGCAGACCGGTGGCCAGCTCCCAGTGCTCGCCCATGTCCGCAAGGCAGTGCAGCCCGTAGTCCTGGTACGTGAAGCGGGCCTCGTGGATCACCAGGCCGGCGTCGACCTTGCCGTCCCGCACGGCCGGCATGATCTCGTGGAACGGCAGCACCACGACCTCGCCGACGCCGCCCGGCACCTCGGCCGCCACCCACAGCCGGAACAGCAGGTACGCGGTCGACCGCTCGCTGGGCACCGCCACCGTCTTGCCCGCCAGGTCCGCCGCGCCGCCCGGCTCCCGGGTCAGCACCAGCGGGCCGCAGCCGCGCCCCAGCGCCCCGCCGCAGGGCAGCAGCGCGTACTCCTCCAGCACCCACGGCAGCACCGCGTACGACACCTTCAGCACGTCCAGTTCGCCGCGCTCGGCCAGGCCGTTGGTGACGTCGATGTCGGCGAAGGTGACCGCCAGCTCCGGTCCGCCCGGGACCCGGCCGTGCGCCAGGGCGTCGAAGACGAAGGTGTCGTTCGGGCACGGGGAGTAGGCGATGGACAGCGGCCGGGTCACGAGGTCCTCCGGGGGGTGGGGGGCGGGGGGCGCCGGAGCCGCCGCGGGAACGCCCGCCAGGGCTCCGGTGAACGTGCGGAAGGCGCCGGTCAGCGCGGCGAGGGCGGGGCCGATCCGCCAGGCGGCGCGGTCCCGGGGACCGACCGCGTTGGAGACCGTGCGCAGTTCCAGCACCGGCAGGCCGTGCGCGGCGGCCGCCTCGGCGACGCCGAACCCCTCCATCGCCTCGACCAGCACACCCGGGTGACGGGCCGCCAGCTCGGCGGCGCGGGCGGCGCTGCCGGTGACGGTGGAGACCGTGACCACCGGGCCGGCCGTCCCGCCGGTCGCCGCCGCGACCGCCGCGACCAGCGCCGCGTCGGGCCGGTGCACCGCGGTCCCGAAGCCGAGTTCGGTGACCGGGACGAAACCGTCGGGCGTCTCGGCGCCCAGGTCGGCGGCGACGATCGCGTCCGCGACGACCACCGCGCCCAGCGGCGCGGCGGGGGCGAAACCGCCGCCGATGCCGGCCGAGACCACCAGGTCGTAAGGGGCCCCGGCCAGGGCGGCCGCGGTCAGCGCGGTGGCGGTGCCGGCGGCCGCCGCGGCCGGGCCGACACCGGCGGCCAGCACGTCCGGGGCAACGGGCGCCCCGTCCGGTCCGGTGGGCGCGCGGTGCAGCGCGTAGCCGCCGGGCAGCGCCGCGGGCCGGTGGCCGCCGGGGGCGTCCTCGGCAACCTCGGCGTCCAGCGCGGCGCACACCGCGTCGCGTTCCGCGGCCACCGCGGTGACGACCAGCGTCCGCATCAGACGCCGCCCGCCGCGTGCCGCCGGTCCCCGGCCCCCGCGCTCAGTGCGCTCAGTCCTTCAGCTTCAGGTTGAAGTGCCACAGCGCCATCGGGCCCGAGCCCTGGGCCTTGCCGGCCTCGGCGACCATCAGGGTCACCTCGCGCAGCGACTCGGACTGACCGGTCGCCGGGTTCATGGCCTTGAACAACTCGTCGGTGCTGAAGGTGCGGTACGTGTCGGTGCTGGGCGCCGCCATCACCGGTCCGCCGCCGACGACGAACCAGCCGACCTTGGCGACCTTCGGGTCGACGCCCACGCGGACCCGCTCGCCCGGGCGCACGGTGATGGTCCCCTCGCCCTTCTTGGCGATGCAGCTCTGCACGGCCTGCTTGTCGAGGGACTTGCCGTCGCCGTCGCAGCCGGGGGTCACCTCCGCCGTCACCGTCTGCGTGCCGACGGTCACCGTCGCCAACGAGGTCGGCTGCTGGCAGGCGGAGAGAGTGAGCAGGCCCAGGGTCACGGCACCGAGGGCAGCGGCGGCGCGGCGGCCCTTGCCCCGGGAGATCAACGCAGCGGTCATACGGGGCAGGCTATCGGGCGTCCCGGCGCTCGCCACGCGCGGGTGCGGCGCGCCGCACCACGGGCCGCCGCACGGGGCGCCCCGGACCCCGCGTCACCCCACCCGGGCGGCCGGCCGACCGCTGTGGCGCGCCGCGCCCAGCAGCCCCCGCACGGCCACCGCGGCGCCCGCCGCCACCAGGGCCGCGGCCACCGCCAGACCCAGCGGGCCGATGAGCGGCAGCGCGATCCCGAGGGCGCCGCCCACCACCCACGCCAACTGGAGCACCGTCTCGGACCGGGCGAACGCCGAGGTCCGCACCGCCTCCGGCACATCGCGCTGGATCATCGCGTCCAGGGACAGCTTCGCCAGCGCCTGGGACAGCCCCGCCGCGGCCGCCGCCACGGGCACCACCACGACCGCCAGTACCTCGTAGCAGAGCGCCGCCAGCACCGTGGCGGACAGCGCCAGCCCCAGCACCGCCGCGATGATCGGCTCCGGGCCGCGCGCCCTGAGCCAGGCGCCGACCGCCGTGCCCAGCGCGTTCCCCGCCCCGGCCGCCACCGCGACCAGGCCCAGCGACGCCGCCGCGCCCAACCCGCCCAGGGGGTGCTCGCGCAGCAGGAAGGCCAGGAAGAAGGTGAGGAAGCCGGAGAGCGCCCGCAGCGACGCGTTCGCGCGCAGGCCGTGCAGCACGGCCGGGCCGACCGTCCGCAGCCCCGGCCGCCGGCCCTGCGCCCCCGCGCCGTCGCCGGCCGCCAGCCGGGCCCGGGCCTCGCCCTTGCCCGAATCGACCGCGTGCGGCAGCGAGAACGACAGGAACGTGCCGGCCAGGAACACCACGCACGCCCCGTACAGCGGCCAGGCCGGCCCGATCAGGTGCAGTCCGGCGCCCACCGGCGCCGCCGCCCCGGTCGCCAGCAGCCCCGCCAGCGTCACCCGGGAATTGGCCTTCACCAGTGAGATCCGCGGCGGCAGGAGCCGCGGCACCACCGCGCTGCGCACCACCCCGTACGCCTTCGACGCCACCAGCACCCCCAGCGCCGCCGGATACAGCGCCAGCCCGCCGTCGGCCACCGCCCGGGACATCGACAGCGCCAGCAGCGCCCGGGCCAGCATCGCGCCGGCCATCGCGGCCCGGCGGCCGTGCGGCACCCGGTCCAGCAGCGGGCCCACCACCGGCGCCAGCAGCGCGAACGGCGCCATGGTGACCAGCAGGTACAGCGCCACCCGGCCCCGTGCCTCGTGGGTGGGCACCGAGAAGAACACGGTCGAGGCCAGCGCGATCGTGATCATCATGTCGCCGGCGGCGTTCACCGCGTGCAGCTCGATCAGCTGTGCCAGGCCCGATTCCCCGGCGCCCTGCGCATGGGTGGCGCGCCGTAGTTGCCGGGCCGCGCCGCGCAGCGGCCGGTGCAGTGCGCGTCCGATCGCGCGGCCCGCCCGGCGGGCTTTCGACCCCCTCGTCGCCCCGACGCCAGCCACCTGGTCATACTGCCCCAACTCGCCCCAGAGGGGGCGATTTATCCCCCCGCTCCGGCGGGGCGCACCGGCCGACCGGCCGCACTCGTGGCCCGACTGGCCGGTTACGGTCGGAGATATTTGCTGCTCCCGCCGAGGGGTCGTGCAGCGTTGAAGGGGTAGCGTGTCCAGAGCGCCACCGGCGGTCCGTTCCGGCCGCGTACCTCATTTCCCTGCGATCCCGCAGAATAGGACGTAAGAGGTGCGCTCGACCGAACGATCCAACCGGGCGCGGACGTCGACGCGGTCCCCCGGTCCGCTCCGCCCGCCCCGGTACCGCCGGTCGTCCGGACAGGACCAGGACAGCCCCGGCTGGCGCGCTCGTGAGACGGCGTGGAAGAGAGAATCGATTCTTGTGAGTGCTGCGATGCGAAGCCGTACCCCTGACCGGCTGTGCGCCGAGGCGGTCGACCTTGCCCGCAAGGCGGCCGAGGAGACCGCCACGCCCGGCACGGTCGGCGAGCACGTCGACGCCGTCGCCGAGGCGGACCGCGTCGTCACCCATCTCTTCGACTGCACGCAGCCCGGCTACCGCGGCTGGCGCTGGGCCGTCACCGTCACCCGCGCCTCCCGCGCGAAGATCGTCACCCTCGACGAGTCGGTCCTCCTGCCCGGCCCCGACGCGCTGCTGGCCCCCGAGTGGGTGCCGTGGAGCGAGCGGCTGCGCCCCGGCGACATGGGCCCCGGCGACCTGCTGCCCACCGAGTCTGACGACCTGCGCCTGGAGCCCGGCTTCAGCGGCGAGGACGCGCCGCCGCCGAACTCACCGGTAGCCGAGGGCATGGCCGCCGACGTCGCCGACACCGAGGAAGCGGTCGTCGTCCCCGGCTCGCCCGCGATCCAGCCGGTGCCCGGCCGCGGCAGCGTCGGCGCGGTCGCCGAGGAACTGGGCATGGCCCGCGCCCGGGTCCTGTCGCGCTACGGCCTGCACGCCGCCGCCGACCGCTGGGAAGAGACCTTCGGCCCCAAGACCCCGATGGCCCAGGCGGCCCCCGCCACCTGCATGAGCTGCGGCTTCCTGACCCCGATCGCCGGCTCCCTGCGGCAGGCGTTCGGCGTCTGCGCCAACGAGTTCTCGCCGGCCGACGGCCGCGTCGTCTCGCTGTCCTACGGGTGCGGGGCGCACTCGGAAGCCGCCGTCATGCCGAAGCCGCCGCGGCCGGCGGAGCCGGTGCTGGACGAGACCGTGGTCGAGCCGGTGTCCATCCGGCCGGCGGTCAACGGCGGGTCCGTCGAGGACGGTGGGCCGGCGGAGGAGCTCGGCCACAGCTGAGCCCTTGCCGCGGGGTGGGCGGCCCACGTTGCCGGCTGTCCCGCCGTGGGGGTGCCCGTGGGTCTTTGCCCGCCTTCGGCGGGAGCGGTGGGGTGTGTTGGGCGGGTGCGTCGCCTTCTCTTCGTGGTGGGTGTCGGGGGTGGGCCGGGGGTGCCTGTGTTGAGGACTGCTGCGCTTTACGTCCTCAACACAGGCACCCCCGGCCCACCCCCTCGCGTAGTCGTGCGGCCCCCCCCCGCCCGGTGGGTGAGGCGTACGGGGCCGTCGTGGTGGCCCACGGACCAGAAGCGCGGGTTGGGCGTGGACGACCCCCACCCCACCGACCCCACAGCCGTCACCCAGCTCCCACCTGGCGCCCCCGCCCCAACACCCCCTCCGCCGAAGGCGGGCACCCCCGCGGTGGAGCAGCCGGCGACGCACGGCGGCCCCCCGCCCGCAGCGCGGACGCCGTACGGCGGGAAAGCCGACAACGTGGGAGTACCGTCGGGACAGAACGGTCTGACGAGGGAGACGAGAAACGTGGCAGGTATGCCGTGGGTGCGGGGCGCGGACGACGGCGCCGACCCGTTCGGTACGGCCCGGTTGCGGCGCGGCGTGCTGGATGCCTGGGCCGCCTCGCCGGCCCGGTTCCGGGAGGACGCCAACGCCGAGGAGGACCTTGCGCTCGGCGGCTACCGCGACCGGCTCGCCGTGGAGCTGGCGCAGAACGCGGCGGACGCGGCGGGCCGGGCCGGTGTCCCCGGCCGGCTGCGGCTGACCCTGCACCCCGCCGACGGTGACGCGCCCGCGGTGCTCGTCGCCTCCAACACCGGTGCCCCGCTGGACGCCACCGGCGTCGAATCGCTCTCCACGTTGCGCGCCTCCGCGAAGCGGGAGAGCAGCGTGGCGGTCGGCGCGGTCGGCCGGTTCGGCGTGGGGTTCGCCGCGGTGCTGGCGGTCAGCGACGAACCGGCGCTGGTGGGCCGCACCGGCGGCGTCCGCTGGTCGCTCGCCGAGGCCCGGGAGCTGGCCGAGGCGGTGGCCGCGCACAGCCCCGGCCTGGGCGGCGAACTCCGTCGGCGTGAGGGCCACGTACCGCTGCTGCGGCTGCCGTTGCCCGCGGAGGGCACCGCGCCCGAGGGGTACGACACCTCGGTGGTGCTGCCGCTGCGCGACGGGGCGGCGCAGGACCTCGCCGAGCGGCTGGTGGCCGGGATCGACGCGGCGCTGCTGCTGACCCTGCCCGGGCTGGCCGAGGTCGTGGTGGAGACGCCGGAGGGCGTGCGGACGTTGACCCGCTGTCAGGACGAGCGGTACGTCCGCATCGAGGACAGCGAGCGGGGGGCGACCCGGTGGCGGGTGACCGGCGACGGCGGTGCGTTGGACGCGGCGCTGTTGGCGGACCGCCCGGTGGAGGAGCGGCTGCGGCCGTCCTGGTCGGTGACCTGGGCGGTGCCGGTGGACGAGACGGGTGCGCCGGTGCGGCCGGGCACCGCACCGGTGTTGCACGCGCCGACCCCGACCGACGAGCCCCTGGGCCTGCCCGCGCTGCTCATCGCCTCGTTCCCGTTGGAGCCGACCCGGCGGCACGTCGCCCCGGGCCCGCTCGCCGACTTCCTGGTGGGCCGGGCGGCCACCGCGTACGCGGGGCTGCTCGGCGACTGGCAGCCGGTGTCGGCCGGCACCCTGGACCTCGTACCGGGACCGTTGGGCAAGGGCTGGTTGGACGGTGAACTCCGTCGGCAGATCGTGGAGTCGCTGCCGCGGGTGCGGTTCCTGCCGAGCGCGGCGGCGGCCGGGGCGGAGCGGGCCGCCGCGGGGGACGAGGACGCCGAGGACGCCGAGGACGCGGAGCGGTACGTGCTGCGGCCGGTGGACGCGGAGTTGGTGGAGGGCGCCGGTGCGGCGACCGTCGGGGTGCTGGCGGAACTGTTCCCCAGCCTGCTGCCGGCCGGCCTCGAACGGCGCCCGGAGCTGCGGGCGCTGGGCGTGGCACGGGTCCCGCTCACCGAGATGATCGACCGGCTGGCCGGCGTGGACCGGTCGCCGCAGTGGTGGTGGCGGCTCTACGACGCGCTGGCCGGCACCGACCCGGACCGGCTCAGCGGGCTGCCGGTGCCGCTGGCGGGCGCCGGGCGGACCGCCATCGGGCCGCGCCAGGTGCTGCTGCCGCTGCCCGACGGCGGCCCGGACGTCGAGGGCGAGGCCGCCGACCGGCACCGCACCCTGGCCCGGCTGGGGCTCAAGGTCGCCCACCCGGACGCGGTCCACCCGCTCCTGGAGAAGCTCGGGGCCACTCCCGCCGCACCCCGCGCCGTACTGACGACCCCTCAGGTGCGGGCGGCGGTCGCGCACTCGTTGGACGCCGACGAGGACGCCTACGACGTCTTCGAGGACGAGCTGGCGCCGGGCGCCGGGGTGCCGCTGGGGGCGGAGGAGCTGGCCGAGGCGGTCCTCGGGCTGGTCCGGGACGCCAACCTGGCGCCCGGGGACGAGCCGTGGCTGGCCGCGCTGGCCCTGCCCGACGAGGACGGCGAACTGGCGCCGGCGGGCGAACTGGTCTTTCCCGGGAGCGACTTCGAGCAGGTCATCAGGGAAGGTGAACTCGCCGCATGCGAGGCCGAGTTGGCGGAGCGGTGGGGTGTGCAGCCGCTCACCGCGGTGGGGGTGCTGGCCACCTTCGCGCTGGTCCGGGCCACCGACGTGGTGCTCGACCCGGACGAACTGGAGCCGCGGGACAGCGAGTTCCCCGAGCCGGACGACGCCGGACTGCTGGACGCCGTCGACGTGTGGTGCGAGGACGTCCTCGACACGCTGCCGGAGGCGCCGGTCCCCCCGGTCGTCACCGAACTGGTCGCGGTCCGCGACCTCGACCTGGTCGCCGACGACGCCTGGCCGCGGGTCCTGGAGATGCTCTCCCAGCCGCCGCTGCGGGACGCCCTGACCACGCCGGTGCGGGTGCTGCTGCCGGACGGCACCACGGAGTCGGTGCGGCCCTACACCGCCTGGTGGCTGCGCGGCCACCCGGTGCTGGACGGCCGTCGGCCGGCCGGACTGCGCGCCGCCGGCGGCGATCCGCTGCTGGCCGGACTGTACGAGGCGGCCGACGCGGGGCAGGTCGACGCCCAGGTGCTGCGCGCCCTCGGGGTCCGCACCTCGGTCGGTGCGCTGCTCGACGAACCGGGCGGCGCGGCCGAACTCCTGGGCCGGCTCGCCGATCCGGACCTCCGGGCGGGCGCCGGGCAACTGCACTCCCTGTACGGCATGTTGGCCGACCTCGACCCGGACCAGGTGACGCTGCCCGAGGACCTGCGGGCGGTCGTCGACGGGACGGTGCGGGTGGTGGACGCCGCCGACGCGCTGGTCGCCGACGCGCCGGACCTGATGCCGCTGGCCGGCGACCGCGCGCTGCTGCCGGTGCGGCCGGCCCGCGCCACGGAGTTGGCCGAACTCTTCCAGGTGCGGCGGCTGAGCGAGGCGGTCGTCGCCGAGGTCCGCTCCGACGGGGCGACGCACGACGTGCCGGAGGCGGTCCGCGCCCTGCTCGGCCCGGCCACCCCCGAGGCGTACGTCGAGCACGAGGAACTGCTGGTCGAGGGCCCCGACGGGGACGTGGAGCTGGACTGGCGGTGGGCCCCGGACGGCACCCTGCACGCCGCGACCCTGGAGGGCGTGGCGGCCGGTCTGGCCTGGGCCAGCGGGCAGTGGCCGCGCCGGTTCGAGGTCGCGGCGCTGCTGGAGGACCCGGAGCGGGTCGAGGAGCTGGCCCGGGCCCGGTGGTTCGACTGAGCGCGGTGCGCCGCGGGGCGTGACCGGAAGCGAATTCGACGGCGGTCGGCGGACGTACGGGTCCGGCGACCGCCGTCGTTCTTCCGGCGGGTCGCGGCCTGGTTTCCGGTCCTTCCGGCGTCCCGCCCCAGGGCCCGCGCGATTTCCGCGACGGTGGGGTCCGCGGGACGCACGGGTCGTCAACAACGGAGCTCGATGCGGAACTTGCCGGACGCCGCCAACAGGCTAGAGTGCCAGGGCGATCTTCGATCATTCTCTCGTCGCACACCGAGACCCGTCATGGGTCGGTGCCCGCCGCGGATCGGCATCCCGATTCCCGGGCCCCGTTCCTGCCGATCGCCCATCCGTCCCGCCCGCCGTCCCGCCGCTCACGAGGACCTGTTTGATGCCAGCACGGATACCCTCCCGCCCCGGGGCAGCGCCCACGCCGCTGGGCGCCGCACTGCGCACGCTGGCGGTCGTCCTCGTGGTGACCGGCGCGCTGTGCCTCGGGGCGGTCCTGCTCGTCCCGGAGTCCGTGCGCACGCCGCTCGCCTGGTCCGGGGGGACCTGCGCGGTGCTGCTGAGCGCCGCCGTGGCGACCGCGGTCTACCAGGAACGGCTGGCCCGGCACTACCGGGAGCGGATCGCCACCATCAAGGCCGAGGCCGAGCGGCTGGCGAACGTCACGATGCCGGCACTGGTCGCGCAGCTGCGCGACGGGGCCTCGGTGGACACCGCGCTGGGCCGCACCGACCTGCCGGCGATCGCCGCGCACCAGCGGATCGTGCGCACGCTGGCCGAGGAGGTCGGGCGCGGCGAACGGATGCGGGCCGCGGCGATGTCCGCGTGCGCCAACGCCGCCGGCCGGGTGCAGGCGCTCGCCACCGGGATGCTCGCCGACCTGCGCGAGATGGAGAACCGGCACGGCGAGGAGGTGCTGGGCGACCTGCTGAAGCTGGACCACACGACGGCGCAGGCCGGGCGGCTGGCGGACAGCATCGCGGTGCTGACCGGTGCCCGCTCCGGCCGCCGGTGGAACAAGCCGATCGCCATGGAGAGCATCCTGCGCGGCGCCATGGGGCGGATCAGCGCCTACCGGCGGATCCAGCTGCACAGCAGCAGCGACGTCGCGATCGCCGGCCACGCGGCCGAGGGCATCATGCACGCGCTCGCCGAGATCATGGACAACGCCGCCTCGTTCTCCCCGCCGTCCTCGCCGGTCCACGTCTACGTCGAGGAGGCGCAGGCCGGCGTGGTGGTGAGCGTCGAGGACAGCGGGCTGGTGATGGGCGAGGCCGCGTTGCAGCGCGCCCAGGAGACGGTGTCCGCGGACACCCTGGACCTGATGTCGCTGTCCGGGACGCGACTGGGGCTCGCCGTGGTCGGCTGCCTGGCCCGCAAGCACGGGCTGAACGTCTCCTTCCGGCCGTCGGCGCGCGGCGGCACGGGCGTGGTCGTCCTCATCCCGCAGCAGCTGGTCACCGAGACCCGGTCGGCGGCCGAACAGCCGGTCGCCGCCCCGATCGCGGGCGCGCCGCGGCCCGTCGTACCGGCCCCCCGACGCACCCCCGAAGCCGCGCCCGAGGGACTGCCCGCGGCCCGTCCGCAGCCGCGGCAGACGCCCCGGGAGACGCCGCGGGCGGCGGACCGGTCCGGGACGCCGGCCGACGCCCCGGCGCCGCTGCCGCGACGCACCGCCCGCAGCGGCGGCGGGACCGGAGCGGACGCCGCCCCGGCGCCCGAGTTCGGCGAGAGCGGGCTCCCCAAGCGCCGTCGTGGCCAGACCCTGGCCGCCGCCCCCATGGGGACGGAACCGGTGCGCGACGACGCGCGGCCCGCGCGTTCCCGTGCGGAGTCGGCGGCCCGGTTCCGCGCCTTCCGTCACGCCGTCCAGGGCAAGCCCGCCCCGGACGGTGCCGACGGCCCCCGAACGAGCGGCACGCCCGCGTCACCCCCAGCCCCCTCGCCAGCACGCCCGGAGGACGAGACCCGATGAACACCACTGACCACAGCCTCGACTGGATGCTGGAGAACCTCCTCCAGAAGACCCCGGGAGCCCGGCACGCCCTGGTCCTGTCGCGGGACGGGCTCAAGCTCTGCCACTCCAAGGACCTGACCGTCGACCAGGCCGACCAGCTCGCCGCGATCGCCTCCGGGATCCAGAGCCTGTCGCACGGCGCGTCCGTGGAGTTCGGGGACGGCACCGGCGGCGTGCGGCAGGCGATGACGGAGTTCCACGGCGGGCTGCTGTTCATCGTCGAGGCCGGCAACGGCGCCCACCTGGCCCTGATCGCCGTCGAGGACGCCGACGTCGGCCTGATCGGCTTCAACATGAACGAACTGGTGGAGCAGATCGGCGAGTACCTCCAGGCCGCCCCGCGCGGCGAGGGCGGGCCGACGGCATGAAGCGGCTCGGTCCTGACGACGATCCGGACCGGCTCTACACCGTGACCGGCGGCCGCAGCCGGTCCGCCGACGACCACGCGCTCGACCTGGTCACCCTCATCGTCAGCGAGTCCGACCCGAGCGCGGGCATGCAGTCCGAGCACGCCCGGATCCTGACCACGTGCCGCCGCCCGACGGCCGTGGTCGAGATCTCGGCGGAGCTGCGGATGCCGGTCAGCGTGGTCCGGATCCTGCTGTCCGACCTGCTGGACCGCGGCCAGGTCACCGCCCGGCACCCGCGGGTCCCCGCGACCGCCCAACTACCCGATGCCGACCTGCTGAAGGAGGTGCTCGATGCACTCCACCGCCTCTGAGCCCGTGCACCCGGACGGAGCGACCGACACCGACCGCGTGCCGCTGCGCGCCACCGCCGACAACGGCCTGAAGATCGTCGTCGTCGGTGGCTTCGGCGTCGGCAAGACCACCATGGTCCGCTCGGTGAGCGAGATCCGACCGCTGAACACCGAGGAGACGATGACCCGGGCGGGGGTCGGCGTCGACGACCCGCGCGGAGTCGAGGGCAAGACGACCACCACCGTCGCCTTCGACTTCGGCCGGATCACCGTCAACGACAGCGCGGTGCTGTACCTGTTCGGCGCGCCCGGGCAGGAACGCTTCTGGTTCCTGTGGGACCGGCTGTTCTCCGGCACGCTGGGCGCGGTGGTGCTCGTCGACACCCGCCGGCTGGACGACTCCTGGTACGCCATCGACCGGCTGGAGGCGCACGGGATGCCGTTCATCGTCGCGCACAACGACTTCGGCGGGGACCGGCACACCCTCCAGCAGATCCGCGACGCGCTGGACCTCTCCGAGGAGGTGCCGCTGATCGCCTGCGACGCCCGCGACCGGGAGTCCAGCAAGGCCGTGCTGATCGCGCTGGTCGACCACCTCTACGCCCTGTCCACCCGGGACCCCGTACCCGTTCAGGAACCCGCGGAGACCGCACCGTGAACGACCCGCAGCACTCCACCACCGGCGGCTGCCCGCTGGGCGCCGGCGCCTCCGGCACGGACGCCGTGCCGCTCTACGGCGCCGGCCTCAGCGGCGACCCGGCGCGGCTCTACCGCGAGATGCGCGCCCGGCACGGGACGGTCGCGCCGATCCTCCTGGACGGCGACGTCCCGGGCTGGTTCGTGCTCGGCTACCGCGAGCTGCACCAGGTCACCAGCAACCCGGAGCTGTTCGCCCGGGACTCCCGCCGCTGGCACGCCTGGGACCAGATCCCCGCGGACTGGCCGCTGCTGCCGTTCGTCGGCCACCAGCCGTCGGTGATGTTCGCCGAGGGCCCCGAGCACCGCCGCCGGGCGGGGGCGATCAGCGACGCGCTCACCGCGATCGACCAGTTCGAGCTGCGGCAGATCTGCGAGCGGCTGGCGGACGGGCTGATCGACGCGTTCGCCGGCTCCGGCGAGGCGGACCTGATGGCCCGTTACGCCGCCCGGCTGCCGCTGCTGGTCATCGCCGAGCTGTTCGGCTTCCCGCACACCGAGGTGCCCGAACTCGCCGCGGACATCGCCGCGTCGCTCAACGAGGACGAGGGCGCGATCGCCGCGCACCAGCGGGTCGCCGAGCGGATGCAGCGCCTGGTCAAGGCCAAGCGGTCCGCGCCCGGCGCCGACGTGCCGTCCCGTCTGCTGGCGCATCCGGCCGGGTTGGCCGAGGGGGAGGTGGTGATCGACCTGCTGGTGGTGATGGCCGCCGCCCAGCAGCCGACCGCCAACTGGATCGGCAACACCCTGCGGCTGATGCTGACCGACGACCGGTTCGCGCTCAGCCTCTCCGGCGGCCGGCGCAGCGTCGGCCAGGCGCTCAACGAGGTGCTCTGGCACGACACCCCGACGCAGAACTTCATCGGGCGCTGGGCGGTCCGCGACACCCAGCTCGGCGGGCGCCGGATCCGCACCGGGGACCTGGTGATCCTCGGCCTGGCCGCCGCCAACACCGACCCGCAGGTGCGGCCGGACTTCAGCGACGCCGGCTCCGACGGCAACCAGGCCCACATGTCCTTCAGCCACGGCGAGCACTCCTGCCCCTACCCCGCCCCGGAGATCGCCGAGGTGATCGCCAAGGCCGCGGTGGAGGTACTGCTCGACCGGCTGCCGGACGTGATGCTGGCGGTGCCGACCGAGGACCTGGTGTGGCACCCGTCGCTGTGGATGCGCGGACTGGTCAGCCTGCCGGTGGAGTTCACGCCCGCCTACACCCCGATTCCCGCGATGGGGACGGCACCCGCACGGCGCAGCTGACGGCCCACAACCCCGCTGTGTTGCGGCCTGGTTGGTGTGAGGCGTCGGCAACTCCCGTGCGGCGGGTCACGTTTCACGTGAAACGCGACCCGCCGCACGCGCGCCGCTAACCGGCCGGGGTGAACCGCACCGGCAGCGCGGCCAGGCCACGGGTGTAGACCCCCTGCTCCCGGGGGTGCGCGTCCGGTGCCAGCGTCAGGTCCGGCAGGGCGTCCAGCAACTGGCCCACGCCCACCTCCACTTCGGCCTTGGCCAGCAGCGCGCCGACGCAGAAGTGCCGCCCGAGGGCGAACGCGAGATGGTCCGCGGCGGCCGAGAACGCCGTGGTGGTGGACAGGTCGGTGCGGTGGATGTCGAACACGTCCGGGTCGGCGTAGCGCCGTTCGTCGCGGCCGGCCGCCCCGATCAGGCAGGTGAGGGTGGCGCCCTTGGGCACCAGGCCGCCGCCGATGGTGACGTCCTCGGCGGCCTGCCGCATGATCATGTGCACCGGTGGGCTGTGGCGCAGCGTCTCCGCGAACGCCCGCGGGATCAGCGCGTGGTCCGCACGGACCGCGGCCAACTGCTCCGGGTGTCGCAGCAGGTTGTGCACCAGGCTGGAGATGGCCTTGTCGGTGGTCTCGCCGCCGGCCGTCAGCAGCAGGCTGCAGAACGCCTTGATGTCCTCGTCGCTCATCCGGGTGCCGTCGATCTCCGCGGCGCAGAGCGTGGAGAGCAGGTCGTCGCCGGGTGCGGTGCGGCGTTCGCGGATGATCGGCAGCAGGTAGGCGGCGAATTCGTCGCGGGTGCGCAGCCCGGCCTCGGTGACGTCGGGGTCCTGGGCGAGGTTGCCGAGGAAGCCGATGATCGCGGTGTACCAGCGGTGGAAGCGGTCGTGGTCGGCCCGGTCCAGACCCAGCATGTCGGCGATGACGTTGACCGGGAAGCGGGTGGCGAAGTCGGCCACCAGGTCCGCGCTGCCGGTCCCGCGGAACGCGTCGATCAACTCCCGGGCGTTGCGCTCGATCACGGGGAGGAAGGACTGCTCCAGGGTGTTGCCGCGGAAGGCCGGGGCGACCAGGGCCCGCCGCACCGCGTGCTCCCGGCCGCTCATCTGCAAGATGGTCCGGCCGTGCACCGGCTCCAGCTGCCAGTCGTAGTTGTCCGTGGTGAACACCGGGTCCTTGAAGGCCCGTTCGACGTCCTCGTGCCGCGAGATGACGTAGCTCCGGGTGGCCTCGTGATGCAGCAGGGGGAAGTCGTCACGCAGCACGCGGTAGGCGGAATACGGATCCGCGGCGAATTCGGGCGACAGGATGTCCGGTGCTTCTCGATTCACGGGCACTGCTCTCCTCGGTCGGGATGCGGTACGGGGCCGCGGCGAGCGCGGGCCGTCCGTCCCTCCCAAGATCGTTGCTGGAGCGGGCCGTTATCAAGACCGCCGACGCTACGGTTCGACGACGCCGGGAGAACGGGCAGGAGCCGTCGGGAGAACGGGCGGGGTGGAGCGGGACCCGGTCCACGACGATCCGCGCGCCGCGCCGTGGCGCCGCCCACCGGCCCCGTCGGTCCGGCCGGTGCCGCTCACGCCGGGAACCGGCGCCCCACCCACCGCCAGGCCACCTCCAGCAGCACCGCCGCCACCGCCGCGATGGCCACCGCCGTCCACGGCATCGTCGTCCCCACCAGCCGCAGGTCGAAGAAGCGTTGGAGCCACGGCGTCACCAGCACGATCAGGAAGCCCAACCCCATGAGCAGGACCAGCCCGATCCGCCACCAGGTGTACGGGCGGGCGATGATCGCGAGGACGTACAGGGCGGTGAGGAAGAGCGTCAGGGTGGCGGCGCTGGTCTGCGCGCTCAGGGCGTCCGGGCCGGTGTAGTAGGCGCGGGCCAGCAGATAGGTGGCGAACGCCGCGAGACCGGTGATCACGCCGGAGGGCACGGCGTAGCGCATCACCCGCCGTACGAAGTGGGGGCGCGCACGTTCCTTGTTGGGCGCCAGCGCCAGGAAGAAGGCGGGCACGCCGATGGTCAGCGTGGACAGCAGCGTCAGGTGCCGGGGCAGGTACGGGTACGGGATCTGGCAGCAGGCCACCAGGACGGCCAGCAGCACCGAGTAGACGGTCTTGGTGAGGAAGAGGGTGGCGACCCGGGTGATGTTGCCGATCACCCGGCGGCCCTCGGCCACCACCGACGGCAGCGTCGCGAAGCTGTTGTTGAGCAGCACGATCTGGGCCACCGCCCGGGTCGCCTCGGAGCCGGAGCCCATGGCGACGCCGATGTCGGCGTCCTTGAGGGCCAGCACGTCGTTGACGCCGTCACCGGTCATCGCGACGTGGTGGCCGCGGGCCTGGAGCGCACCGACCATGTCCCGCTTCTGCTGGGGCGTGACCCGGCCGAAGACGGCGCCGTCCTCCAGGGCCCGGGCCAGCGCCTCGGGGTCGTCGTGCGGCAGCCGCCGGGCGTCCACGGGGGAGTCCGCGCCGGCCAGCCCCAGCTTGCCGGCGACCGCGCCCACCGACACCGCGTTGTCACCGGAGATCACCTTGGCCTGGACGCCCTGCTCGGCGAAGTAGCGCAGGGTGTCGGGGGCGTCCTGGCGCAGCCGCTGCTCCAGGACGACCAGCGCCGCCGGCTGCCCCTCGTGCGCGACGTCGGGGTGGTCCAGCGGCCGGGTGGCGCGGGCCAGCAGCAGCACCCGCAGGCCCTCGGCGTTGAGCCGGTCGATCTCCGGCAGCAGCGGGTCGTCGTCGGGCAGCAGCACGTCCGGTGCGCCGAGCAGCCAGGCGGAGGCCGATCCGTCGGGCTCGTCGAAGGCCGCGCCGCTGTACTTGCGGGCGGAGGAGAACGGCAGGGTGCCGGTGCACCGCCAGGAGTCGGGGGCCGGGTAGGCGTCGACGACGGCCGCCAGGGAGGCGTTGGGGCGCGGGTCGGAGGCGCCGAAGGCGCCGAGCACCTGCCGGACGCGGGCCGGGTCCTGGTCGGCCAGCGGGCGCAGTGCGGTGACGTCCATGCCGCCCTCGGTGAGGGTGCCGGTCTTGTCCAGGCAGACCACGTCGACCCGGGCCAGCCCCTCGATGGCCGGCAACTCCTGCACCAGGCACTGCTTCCGGCCGAGCCGGACGACGCCGATGGCGAACGCGACCGACGTCAGCAGCACCAGCCCCTCGGGGATCATCGGCACGATCCCGGCGACCATCCGCCGGATCGCGGCGTCGGCCGGCAGGCCCAGCGTCAGCAGGTGGCTCAGGATCAGCCCCAGCGCGGTCGGGATCATCATCCAGGTCACGTACTTGAGGATCTGGCTGATGCCGGTGCGCAGTTCGGAGTGGACCAGGGTGAACCGGCTGGCCTCCTCGGCGAGCTGCGCCGCGTACGCGGCCCGGCCCACCTTGGTCGCGGTGAACGCGCCGTTGCCGGCGACCACGAAACTGCCCGACATCACCGGGTCGCCGGGCTTCTTCACGACCGGGTCCGCCTCGCCGGTCAGCAGCGACTCGTCGATCTCCAGGCCGTCGCTCTCCAGCACCTCGCCGTCGACGATGGCCTTGTCGCCGGGGCCGAGTTCGAGGACGTCGTCGAGGACCACCTCGGAGGTGGGGACCTGGACCGCGGCCCCGTCGCGGCGGACGGTCGGCCGGGTCTCGCCGATCAGGGCCAGGCTGTCCAGGGTCTTCTTGGCGCGCAGCTCCTGGAAGATGCCGATGCCGGTGTTGGCGAGGATGACGAAGCCGAACAGGCCGTCCTGGATCGGACCGACGATCAGGATGATCACGAAGAGCACGCCGATGATGGCGTTGAACCGGGTGAAGACGTTGCTGCGGACGATGTCCGCCGTGGAGCGCGAGGACCGCACCGGGACGTCGTTGACCTCGCCCCGGGCCACGCGTCCGGCGACCTCGGCGGTGGTCAGCCCGCGCCGGGCCACCTCCCGGCCGTTTCCGCCGGCGGGCCGGCCGCCGCCGGGCTCCGGTTCCTCGACTTCGGTCTGCGCCGGGTCCGTCATGCCCTCGACGTTACGGGGGGAATGTCGGTCTCACCCGCTGGCGGTCGACAGAAGTGCTGTGCGGGGTTCTGTCCGGTTACGCGGCAACCCCGGGCGCGCGGACGGCGTCCGGTGACGGGGGGTCGGGGATCGGTGGCGGCCCGAGGGGTGGGCGCCCGAAGAGGGGTGACCGGCGGGGCGGTCCGCGCTCAGGCGCCGTCCGCGGCGGCGGTCGCCGTCTGCCGGGCCGCGGCGTCCCGCTTGATCGCGGCGTCCCGCTTGCGCACGTACCAGACGCCCAGCAGGCCGAGCCCGCCGCCGGCCAGGCAGGTCCACACGAACCAGGCGTGGCCGTGGTCGGCGTACCAGCCGTAGAAGGGCAGCTGGGCGAGGAAGAGCACGAACCAGATGACGGTGCCGCCGGTGATCGTGCCGACGACGGGACCTTCGAGGGGCGCCGGGGCCGCGCGCAGTTCGGACTTCTTCCACATGGGGCTCAGCTTACGGGGCCGGCCGGGGTGGCGGTCCGGGCCCTTTACGGCGGCGGGCGAGGAGCGGTTCACGGGTCTACGCGCGGAGATAGCGATCAACGAATTGTTTATTCATACTGAACCTTTCCGGAACTGACTGGTTCGGATCGTTGATTCCTCCAATCTGATCCCTCCACACTGTTCCAGTTCATTGGTTGCTGTCCCGCCGTCCGTGCGTGGTCCGGCCCTCGGGCCCTCCCGCCCGCTCCGGCCCGTACGACTGAGGTCCTGCATGTCGCCCTCGACCCCCACGCCGGTCGACGCCCTGAAGAGTCCTGGCCCCCAGCCGCCCAGGAACGGACTCGACCGCTTCTTCAAGATCTCCGAGCGGGGTTCGACCGTCAGCCGCGAGCTGCGCGGCGGACTCGCCACGTTCTTCGCGATGGCCTACATCATCGTGCTGAACCCGATCATCCTCGGCGCCGGCGTCGACAAATACGGCCACCACCTCGACAACGGGCAGCTGGTCACCGCCACCGCCCTGATGGCCGGTCTGGGCACCGTCCTGATGGGCGTGATGGGCAACGTCCCGATCGCCATCGCGGCCGGCCTGGGCATCAACGCGGTGGTCTCGCTCCAGCTCGCGCCCAAGATGAGCTGGCCGGACGCGATGGGCATGGTGGTGCTCGCCGGCCTGGTGCTGATGATCCTGGTCGCCTCCGGGCTGCGGCAGCGGGTGATGGACGCCATCCCCAACGGGCTGCGGCGGGCCATCGCGATCGGCATCGGCCTGTTCATCTCGCTGGTCGGCCTGGTCGACGCGGGCTTCGTCAGCCGCAACCCGGACGCCGCGCACACCACCGTGCCGCTCAGTCTCGGCCAGGGCGGTCAGCTCAAGGGCTGGCCGGTGCTGGTGTTCGTGCTCGGCCTGGCGCTGATGTTCGTGCTGACCGTCCGCAAGACCAAGGGCGCGATCCTGATCGGGATGGTCACCATGGCCGTCGTCGCGATCGTCATCAACGCGGTGGCGACCATTCCGGATGCGTCCTGGGGGCTGGCCGTCCCGAACGTCCCGGACAAGATCGTCGGTGCGCCCGACTTCGGACTCATCGGGCAGATCAGTCTCTTCGGCGGCTTCAAGGAAGTCGGCGTGCTGACCGGCTGCCTGTTCGTCTTCACCGTCCTGCTGTCCGGCTTCTTCGACGCGATGGGCACCATCATCGGCGTCGGCGAGGAGGCCGAGCTGCTGGACAACGAGACCGGCAACCTGCCCAACATGGGGCGGATCCTGATGGTGGACGGCATCGCGGTCGCCGCCGGCGGCTTCGGCTCGGCCTCCGCCAACACCTGCTTCGTGGAGTCCACCGCCGGCGTCGGCGAGGGTGCCCGCACCGGCCTGGCCAACCTGGTCACCGGCGGGCTGTTCCTGCTGTCGCTGATCTTCACGCCGCTGGCCACCGTCGTCCCCTCGCAGGCCGCCACGCCCGCCCTGCTGGTCGTCGGCTTCCTGATCATGGCCTCGAACGTCCGGGACATCGACTGGAGCGACTTCACCGTCGCGATCCCGGCGTTCCTGACCGTGATCTCGATGCCGTTCACCTACAGCATCACCAACGGCATCGGCATCGGCGTGCTCGCCTTCATCCTGCTGCGGACGGCGACCGGCCGCTTCAAGGAGGTCCCGTGGCTGCTGAACGCGGTCGGGGTCTGCTTCCTCGTCTACTTCCTGCTCAACCCGATCGAGCAGGTGCTCGGGGTCAGGTAGGCGGTGCTCCGGCGGGCCCCGTCACGACGGGCGGGCCGCCGGTCCCCAGCAGTGCAGCCGCTCGGTCGCGTCGACCGAGCTCGACAACCGTTCATCGAAGTCCTCGCGGATGAGCGTCCGGACCACGTAGTCCTGGACGCTCATTCCGCGTTTTGCGGCATGCTGCCCAAGGCGCTCCAGCAGCTCCCCGTCGACGCGCAGGCTGAGCACTCTCGATCCCATACCGACACGGTCCCCGCACGGTGTGGTCAGGTGTGTCGCTTTCCGCGACGTCCTCACTCATATGGGTGATCCCGCGGTGTCCCGTCGTGGGCCCCGACCCCCGCTTTCCTTAGAAAGGCTAATGAGCTATGCTAAAGACCATGCCGGAACTGTCCAACGGCGTCGACGCTGACGCCGTGAATTCCCTGCGGTCGGCCGTGATGCGCCTCTCGCGCCGCCTGAAGCACCAGCGCGTCGACGAGTCGCTCAGCCCCACCGAGATGTCGGTGCTCGGCACCCTCGCCCGGTGCGGCCGGGCCACGCCCGGCGAGCTGGCCCGCAAGGAGCACGTGCAGCCCCCGTCGATGACCCGCATCGTCGCGATGCTGGAGGCCAAGGGGCTGGTCCGGCTGGAGGCACACCCCGACGACCGCCGCCAGAAGGTGGTCACCCAGACCGAACAGGCCGAGGCGATGCTGGAGGAGAGCCGCCGCAAGCGCAACGCCTGGCTCGCCGAACTGGCCGCCGGGCTGGACGACGACGAGTGGGCCAAGGTGCGGGACGCAGCTCCCGTCCTGGAGAAGCTCGCACAGCTGTAGACCCTGGCCCGAGGAGGCGAACCCACTTTGAGTACGGGACCCGGAGCACACTCCGCCCCCGCACCGAACTCCCACCACGACACGGTTACCGACGACGCGAACGCGACCACCCCGGGCCCCACCGAGGCCCCCGGTGACGCCGCAGCCCCGAACCCCAACGGGACTGCCACGGCCGGCACGACCCCCGGCCCCGCCGCCACACCGCGCACGGGCATGTTCAGCTCCCTCCGCATCCGCAACTACCGTCTCTTCGCCACCGGTCAGGTGGTCTCCAACACCGGCACCTGGATGCAGCGCATCGCCCAGGACTGGCTGGTGCTCAGCCTCACCGGCTCGTCCGGTGCGGTCGGCATCACCACCGCGCTGCAGTTCCTGCCGATGCTGCTCTTCGGCCTCTACGGCGGTGTCCTCACCGACCGCTTCGCCAAGCGCAAGCTGCTGCTGTGCACCCAGTCCGCGATGGGCCTGACCGGCCTGGCGCTGGCCGGCCTCACACTCAGCGGCCAGGTCCAGGTCTGGCACGTCTACGCGGGCGCCTTCCTCCTCGGCCTGGTGACGGTCGTCGACAACCCGGCCCGGCAGGCGTTCGTCTCCGAAATGGTCGGCCAGCGCGACCTGCGCAACGCGGTCAGCCTGAACTCCGCCAACTTCCAGTCCGCCCGGCTGATCGGCCCGGCCGTCGCCGGCGTCCTGATCACCGCTTTCGGCAGCGGCTGGGCGTTCCTCTTCAACGGCCTGTCGTTCCTCGCCCCGCTCACCGGTCTGTTGATGATGCGGACCGCCGAACTCCACAAGGTCGACCGGGTCCCGCGGAGCAAGGGTCAGCTGCGGGAGGGCCTGGCCTACGTCCGCCAGCACCCCGAACTGATCTGGCCCATCGTCCTGGTCGGCTTCATCGGCACCTTCGGGTTCAACTTCCCGATCTGGCTGACCGCCTTCACCTACAAGGTCTTCCACGCCGGGGCCGGCACGTACGCGCTGTTCAACGGCCTGATGGCGGCCGGCTCGCTGATCGGTGCGCTGCTCGCGGCCCGCCGGTCCGGATCCCGGCTGCGGATGCTCGTCGGGGCGGCGCTGGTCTTCGGCCTGCTGGAGTGCGTCGCGGCCCTGTCGCCCGGGTTCTGGGTCTTCGCGGCGCTGCTCGCCCCGATCGGCATGGTCGGCCTGACGATCAACGTCACGGCCAACTCCAGCGTCCAGATGGCCACCGACCCGGCGATGCGCGGCCGGGTGATGAGCCTGTTCATGATGGTCTTCATGGGCGGCACACCGCTGGGCGCGCCGCTGCTCGGCTGGGTCACCGACACCTACGGCCCGCGGATCGGCTTCCTCGCCGGCGGGGCGATCTCCATGGCGGCCGCGGCCCTGGTCGGTCTGGTCCTGGCCCGCTCCGGCGGGCTCCGCCTCAAGGTCGACCTGCGGCGCGGACACCCGCACGTGGCGTTCGTCCCGCGCCGGGGCGCCGCCGCGGCGTCCGGTGAGGCGACGGAGAAGGAGCTGGCGCCGGCGGCGTAGCCGTTCGGCGGGCACGGCGGCCCACACGGGGCAACACTGACCCCATGAGACTCTTCGCCGCCGTGCTGCCGCCGGCCCACCCCCTCGGCCAACTGGCCGCGGAAGTGGGCCGGTTGAAGCAGCTGCCGGACGCCGAACGGCTGCGCTGGACCGGCCACGACGGCTGGCACTTCACCCTCGCCTTCTACGGCGAGGTGCCCGCGGACGTCCTCGACGAACTGCACGAACGCCTCGGCCGCGCCGCCCGCCGGCACGCCCCCTACGAGCTGCGGATCGCCGGCGGCGGCCGGTTCGGGGACCGGGTGGTGTGGGCCGGCGCGGACGGCGACCGGCCCGCCATGCGCCACCTCGCGGACGCGGTCGAGGCGGCCGGCCGCCGGGCGGGCCTGCGGATGGGCGAGCACCGCCCGTACACCCCGCACCTCACCCTCGCCCGGAACCGCTCCGGCCGCCTCGACCTCGTCCCGTACACCGCGGCCCTGGCCGACTTCGCGAGCGGCGTCTGGAGGGTCGAGGAGATCGCCCTGATGCGCAGCCACCCGCCGGCGCCCGGCGTCCCCGGCAGTCAGCCGCACTACGAGCCGGTGGCGCGCTGGCCGCTGGGCGGCTGAGCCGGGAGCGGCCCGGACGGCGAACGGACCGGGTCGGCGCAGGGCGCGGTTCCGCCCCGGTTACGCTCAAAGGGTGGATCCCAAGACCCGTAACCGGATCATGTCCGGTCTGCTCGCCGTGCTGCTGATCGTCGTCATCGTGGCGGCGGCGCTGCGCTGACCCCGCCGCGCCGCCCGCCGCGGCGCGCCGCCGGCCCGGACGGCCGGCTCACCAGGCGAACGCCTCCGGCGACGGCCCCGGCCCCGGGAAGACCTCGTCCAGGCCCGCCAGCAGCTCCGCGGACAGCTCCAGCTCCACCGCGCGCAGCGCCGAGGCGAGCTGGTCGGCGGTGCGCGGACCGACGATCGGGCCGGTCACCCCCGGCCGGCTGAGCAGCCACGCCAGTGCCACCTCGCCCGGCGCCAGGCCGTGCGCGTCGATGAGGTCCTCGTAGGACTGGATCTGTGCCCGGATCGTCGAGTTGGTCAGGGAGTCGGCTGAGCGGCCGGAGGTCGAGCGGGCCGCGCCGGTGCCTTCCCTCCCCCGGCTACCGCCGGGAGGTCCCCCCATCTTGCGCAGCACCCCGCCGAGCAGTCCGCCGTGCAGCGGTGACCAGGGGATGACGCCCATGCCGTACCCGCGGGCCGCCGGGATGACCTCCATCTCGGCGCGCCGCTCCGCGAGGTTGTACAGGCACTGCTCGCTGACCAGGCCCAGCGAGCCCCGGCGGGCGGCGGTCTCGTTCGCCCGGGCGAGGTGCCAGCCGGCGTGGTTGGAGGAGCCGACGTAGAGGATCTTGCCCTGTTGGACCAGGACGTCGACGGCCTGCCAGATCTCGTCCCAGGGCGTGGCCCGGTCGACGTGGTGGAACTGGAAAAGGTCGATGTGGTCGGTGCGCAGGCGCGCGAGGCTGGCGTCCACCGACCGTCGGATGTTGAGCGCGGAGAGCTTGTCGTGGTTGGGCCAGACCGGCTCGCCGTCCGGGCCCATGTTGGCGTACGCCTTGGTGGCCAGCACGGTCTTGTCCCGCCGGTCGCCGCCGCGGGCGAACCACGAGCCGATGATCTCCTCGGTGCGGCCCTTGTTCGCGCCCCAGCCGTAGGCGTTGGCGGTGTCGAAGAAGTTGACGCCCGCGTCCAGCGCGGCGTCCATGATGCGGTGGCTGTCCGCCTCGTCGGTCTGCGGCCCGAAGTTCATCGTCCCGAGGACGATGCGGCTGACCTTGAGTCCGGTGCGTCCCAGCTGCGTGTACTCCATGGTCGTCCAGCCAAGCCCTTGGAGCCCGCTCGAAGCAAGGGGTCAGGCGGTGTAGGGGCCGCCGACGTCCCACGCCTGGTGCATCGCGTCGGCGAACGCGCCGGCCAGCAGGTGCTCACCCAGCTCGGACGGATGGGTGCCGTCGTAGGTGGACCGGTCGACGTCCCAGCGCTCCGGTACGGAGGCCAGCAGCAGGGGCGAGCCGGGGGTGGACAGGTCGGCCACCGCCTTCGCCAGCAGTTCGTTGAAGCGCGTGCACTGGGCGCCGAAGTCCGGGTCCACCAGCGCCCGCACGTTGGGTATCACCGGCATCACCACCGCCCGGACGTGCGGCCGGGCGGCCCGCGCCCGGTCCACGAAGAGCCGCATGTTCTGCGCGGTCTGCTCGGGGTCGGTGTAGAAGCCGAGGTCGATCAGGCCCAGCGAGACCAGCAGGGTGTCGGCCCGGTGCTCCCGCACCGCGTCCTCGATCAGCGGCGCCATGTGCAGCCAGCCCTCGCCCCAGCCGGCGAGGTGGTTGCGGGCCTTCTCGGGGAACGCCGGGTCGGCGTAGGCGTAGGAGTCCGCCTCGCCGGTGGCCGGGTCGTGGAGCGTGCGGCGCGGGCCCACGATGCGGTACGGGCCGGGGTACGTCGCGTTGAGGTGCTGCCACATCCGGTAGCGCCACGTGTGGTCGCCGGAGCTGCCGATCGTCATGGAGTCCCCGACGCACATGATCCTCATCCGGCCATGATGACCGACGGCGCTACTTGCGGGTACGTGACGCTGGCCACGCGGCCCCGGGCGGGCCGGCGCCGTGGCAGGCTGTGCCCCATGTGTGCCGCCGTGCGTCGTCCCAGGGGCCCCCGCCGTCCGCTCCCGTACGCGACGGGGGTGGCGGCCGGGGCGCTCGCCCTGCTGGCCGCGGCCGGCGGCCCGGCCGCCGCCGCGGAGCCGGACGCCTTCACCCTCACCGACCCCCGGATCACCGAGTCCAGCGGCCTGGCCGCCAGCCGCGCCCACCCCGGCGTCTACTGGACCCACAACGACAGCGACGACGGTCCCTACGTCTACGCCGTCGACGCGGCCACCGGCCGCACGGTCGCCACCGTCACGCTGCGCGGCATCGGGGCGCCGCGCGACGTCGAGGCGATATCGGTCGGCCCGGACGGGCGGATCTACGTCGGCGACATCGGCGACAACCTCGGCGGCAGCTGGGACCACGTCTGGATCTACCGCTTCCCCGAGCCCGCGCAGCTGCGCGACACCACCGTCACCGCCGAGCAGTTCACCGTCCGCTACGCCGACGGGCCGCGGGACGCCGAGGCGTTGATGGTGCACCCGAAGACCGGCCGGGTCTACCTCGCGAGCAAGAAGCAGGGCGGCGGGGCCGCGCTCTACGAGGGCCCGGCCCGGCTGTCCGCCTCCGGGAGCAACACCTTCCGCAAGGTCGCCCCGATCGACCTGTGGGTGACCGACGGCGCGTTCTCCCCGGACGGCAGCCGGTTGGTGCTGCGCGGCTACTTCGGGGCGCAGGCGTACCGCTGGCGCGACGGCCGCCCCGAGTCCCTCGGTCCGGTGGCGGTGCCGCTCCAACGGCAGGGCGAGTCGGTCAGCTTCACCCCCGACGGCCGCACGCTGATGTATGGGTCGGAGGGGCGCGGCAGCCAGGTCGAGCCGGTGGCGCTCAGCGGGGACCAGCTCCCGGACGCGGCGCGGCGGGACGACGACGCGGCGGACGGCGGGAGGTCGGGCGGCGGCGCGGCGGCCGGCCGGCCGGGGGAGTCGTCCGGCGGGGCGCCCAGCTACGGCAAGGGGGCGCTGGTGCTGGCGGGCGCGACGGCGCTGGTGCTGGGGGTCCGGAGCCTGCTGCGGCGGGGCCGCCGGTAGCGGTCGCGGACGGCCCGGTCCGGGCCGTCCCCGCTACGCCCGGGGGCCGTCCTCGATCAGCCGCAGCTCGTAGTGGAGCGTGGGCTGCCGCCGCAGCCGGTGCACGAGCGGCGCCACCAGCCCGTGGATCAGCGGGTACTTGCGGGTCAACGACCGCTCGGCGCGCCGGTACTCGCGGGTGGCCGGGTCCAGCAGCCGGACCCGGGCGCGGACGGTGGGCCCGGTGGGCTTGCCGCGCCAGGTCGAGGCGCAGAACTCCACCTCGGGGAAGTTGCGCATCCGCTTGACCTTCCAGGCGCTGCCGAAGGTGCGGAAGTAGGCGTGGTCGCCGTCCACCGCGAGGTTGACCGGGGTGCCGACGCCGGTGCCGTCCCTCTTGTAGGTGGTCAGCAGGATCGTTCCCTGGCGCTCGAAGGGGGCGAGGCCGGGGCTGGGAGGGGTCCGCATCCCTCCATGGAGGCATATTCGGACTGTTTCGTCACGTCTCGTCGCGGTGCGTCCGGTGTGGCGGCCGGGCGTGGTGCGTCCGTTCGGGGGCGCGTCCGCCGCCGTGGGGCGCGCGGTCGGCGACGACCGCCGGGGGACTCGGACGGGGCACGGGCGGTGCGCCGCTCCCGGCGTCCGAGCCGCCGACCTCCCGCTCCCCGATGGCCGCCGGCCCCCAACTGGGTTGTCAGTGGCGGGAGTTACGTTGGCGGCATGAGCGATGCGGATGTTCACGGGGGCCCGGTGCACGACGACGAGGCGGAGCACGATCCGGACGAGGAGGTGCAGCTCCGGCGGCACGGCGAGGTCACCCTGACCCTGCTCTTCCCGCCCTTCCCCGACCCGGACGTCACCGAGCCGGAGCCGCTGCCGGCGCACGACCCGGTGCGCGCCCGCCGGGTCGTCGAGGAGCTCGGCACCGTCGCCGAGGTCCTGGAACAGCTGCCGGAGCGCCCCGTCGCCGACCTGGCCTGGCCTGAGGTCCGCGCCGACCTGGACTTCGTCGCGGTCGGCTGCTGGGGCGGCGTCGTCATGGTCTTCGAGCCGGCGCTCGGCAGCGACCTGCTCCGCGAGGCGATGACCGCGGAGGTCGCGCGGCAGCGCGCCCGGCACCCCGAGGCCCGCATCGTCGGCTCGGTCGCACTCGACTACGGCAACTGCTACCTGGAGGAGCAGGTGCTCTTGCCGAGCGGCCCGGAGGTGTTCGCCGGCGGCTGGGACTGCGACGACGAGGACGGCTGGACCTTCGCCGGGGACCCGCAGGAGGTGCTGCGGGCGATAGGCGTCGACCGGGAGACGGCGGCGGAGGTGGGTTTCGACCTCGACGACGCGCCGTGCGAGCGCGCCTGGTCCGACCTGGGCGTGCTGGCCCTCGGGCTGCACCGCCGCCCCGCCGGTGGCGTCGAGGAGCGGCACGTCTCGTACTTCCGCGTCCGGCGGTCGCAGAGGGGCGCCGCGAACCTCGCCGACGTGTGGTTCGCGCGGTCCTAGCCGACCCGGGCGGCACCCTGGCACGCGGACGGGCCCCGGCGGGGCGCGGTGCGCCGTGCCGGGGCCCGTCCGCGTCGGTGCGTCGGTGCCGTCAGAGCTGGCCGACCACGTAGTCGATGCAGGCGGTCAGCGCCGTGACGTCCGCCGGGTCGATCGCCGGGAACATCGCGATCCGCAGCTGGTTGCGGCCGAGCTTGCGGTAGGGCTCGGTGTCGACGATGCCGTTGGCGCGCAGCGCCTTGGCGATGGCCGCCGCGTCGATGTCGTCGCTGAAGTCGATCGTGCCGATGACCTGCGAGCGCTTCGCCGGGTCGGTGACGAACGGGGTGGCGTACTTGGAGTCCTCGGCCCAGCCGTAGAGGGCATGCGAGGAGGCGGCGGTGCGGCCGACCGCCCAGTCCAGACCGCCCTGGCCGTTGATCCATTCCAGCTGCTCGTTGAGCAGGAAGAGGGTGGCGAGGGACGGGGTGTTGTACGTCTGGTTCTTCAGGGAGTTGTCGATCGCGGTGGGCAGCGAGAAGAACTCCGGGACGTGCCGGCCGGAGGCGTGCACGGCGCGGGCGCGCTCCAGGGCGGCCGGGGAGAAGACGCCGAGCCAGAGCCCGCCGTCGGAGGCGAAGGACTTCTGGGGCGCGAAGTAGTAGACGTCGGTCTGGGCGATGTCCACCGGGAGGCCACCGGCGCCGGAGGTCGCGTCGACCAGCACCAGGGCGCCGTCGTCGGCGCCGGCCACCCGCCGGATCGGGGCCGCGACACCGGTCGAGGTCTCGTTGTGGGTGAAGGCGTAGACGTCCACGCCCGCCTCGGCGACCGGCTCCGGGTGGGTGCCCGGGTCGGCGGAGAGGACGGTGGGCTCGGCCAGCCACGGCGCCAGCTTGGCGGCCTTGGCGAACTTCGAGGAGAACTCGCCGAACGACAGGTGCTGCGACTTGTTCTCGATCAGGCCGTGCGTCGCGACGTCCCAGAACGCGGTGGAACCGCCGTTGCCGAGGACGACCTCGTAGCCCTCGGGGAGCTGGAAGAGGTCGCGCACGCCCTGCCGCACCGAGCCGACCAGGTTCTTGACCGGGGCCTGGCGGTGGGAGGTGCCGAGCAGTGAGGTGCCGGTGGCGGCCAGCGCGTCGAGCGCCTCCGTACGCACCTTGGAGGGGCCCGCGCCGAAGCGTCCGTCGGCGGGCTTGATGTCAGCGGGGATCTGGATATCAGCCACAGAGGAAGCCTAGAGGGTCGAACGGGGGCAGGGCGGAGCGTCCAGCCGGTGAGATGACGGGCGGTCGGAGTGTGGACACGGGCCGTCACAGGCGCCTCACAGGTTGCGGATGCCCCGTCCTGCGACGGCCCTGACCTGCGCGATCACTCGGACCGGTGCGGGGTGCGGTCCGCCGCGTAGAGGGTGGTGAGCGCCGCCGCGGCGTCGGCCAGCACCCGGCGGGCCTCCGGGGGGTCCAGCACCTCCAGGGAGTCGCCGAACTGGAGCAGCTGGCGGACGGCGGACAGCACCGGGTAGCCGAGCTCCAGCACCGCCCAGCCACCCGTCGCCCAGTCCGTCCTGTCCGCCCCGTCCGACGTGCCCGTCGCGTCGGACCCATTCGTCCCGTTCGCCTCACCCGTCCCGTCCGTGTGCCGCTCCGCCTCCGCCGGCTCCACGATCCGCGGGGGAGCGGTCAGCGCGCCGCCCAGGATCCGCACCGCCAGGTCCAGCCGCTCCCGGCGGATCCGGGCGGTCACCCGCACCGGCGCCGGCCGCTCCTCCACCTGCCGCCGCAACTGCGCCCAGACCTCCGCCAGCTCCACGCCCGCCCGCCGCCGCACCGGGGCGTCGGTGACGGCCGCCGACGCCACCCGGTCGGCCCGGAACAGCTGCGGTCGGCCGCGCCGGTCGGCGGCCAGGTACCAGGTCCCGGCCTTGGCGACCAGGCCGTAGGGGTCGACGGTGTAGGTGCGCAGCCGCGTCTCGCCGCCGTGCCGGTAGCGGATCCGCAGCCGCCGGTCGGTGAAGACGGCCCTTTGCAACTCGTCCAGGTCCACCGCCGGGCGGGGGCCGCCCAGCCAGCGGTCCGGGTCCACCAGGACGCGGCGGCCGGCCAGTTCGGCGGCCGGGCGGTGCGGGGCCGGCAGCGCCGCCATCACCTTGCGCAGCGCCGAGCCCAGCGCGTCGTCCAGGCCCAGCGCGCGGTGCGCGCCCGGTGCGGCCAGGATGAACAGCGCCCGCGCCTCGTCGCTGGTCAGTCCCGTGACGTCGGTCCGGAAACCGGGCAGCAGCGCGATCCCGCCGTGCCGGCCGCGCTCGGCGTAGACCGGCACCCCGGACGCCGACAGCGCCTCGACGTCGCGGTAGACGGTGCGGGTGGAGACCTCCAGGCGCGCGGCGAGTTCGCCGGCCGGCACCCGGCCCCGGGTCTGGAGGAGCAGCAGGATCGAGAGCAGACGGTCGGCCTTCACCCCCGGTTTATATCCCCCCTGCGCGCCGCCCCGCAGCCCGCTCCGGAAGCCGTTCCAAACATGACGGCAGGTGTCAAGTTTTTGCCGGAGAGTGCGGGCCATGACGACGCCCGAAGCACCCGCCCGCACGCCCCGCCCCGCCGTTCCCCGCCCGGTCGCCACCGCACCCGCCCCCGCCGCCGTGGCGGAGCTCGCCCGGCAGGTCGGCGGGCCGGTGTTCCGCCCCGGGGACGAGGGCTACGACGCCGAGCGGTCCGGTTTCCAGGCCGGCCACCGGCACCGCCCCGCGGTCGTCGTCGGCGCGACGGACGCCGCCGACGTGGCCGCCGCGGTCGCCTTCGCCCGCGCCCGGCACCTGCCGGTCGCCGTCCAGGCCACCGGACACGGCCTGTCGAGCGCCACCGACGGCGGCCTGCTGATCAGCACCCGACGGATGACCGACGTCACCGTGGACCCCGCGACGCGCACCGCGCGGGTCGCCGCCGGCGCCGTCTGGGGACAGGTCGTCGCGGCGGCCGCCCCGCACGGGCTCGCCCCGCTCAACGGCTCCTCGCCCGGCGTCGGCGTGGTCTCGTACACCCTCGGGGGCGGGGTCGGCGTGCTGGCCCGCACCTACGGGTTCGCCGCCGACCACGTGCGGGCCGTCGGACTGGTCACCGCCGACGCCCGCCGGGTCCGGGTCACCCCCGACACCGACCCCGACCTCTTCTGGGGGCTGCTCGGCGGCGGGCACGGCCTCGGGGTGGTCACCGGCATGGAGTTCGCCCTGCTGCCGGTCGCCCGGCTCTACGGCGGCCAACTCGTCTTCGGCGCCGAGCGGATCGACGCCGCGCTCGCCGCGTACCTGCGGTGGACCGAGACCGTCCCGGACACCCTGACCTCCTCACTGGCGCTGGTCGTCTACCCGGACCTGCCGCAGCTGCCGCCGACGCTGCGCGGCCGCCACCTCCTCCAGATCCGGATCGCCTTCACCGGCCCCGCCGAGGAGGGCGAACGCCTGGTGGCCCCGCTGCGCGCGATCGGCCCCGCGGTCGCCGACGACCTGCGCGACATGCCCTACGAGGAGTCCCACACCATCCACCGCGACCCCAGTGACCCGCACGCCTACAACGGTGACAACGCCCTCCTCGACGGCCTGGACGCGGCGGCGCTGCAACGGGTGGCGGCGCTGACCGGGCCGGCCGCACCGGTGATGGTGGTGGTCCAGCTCAACCACCTGGGCGGGGCGTTGGCGACCGGCCCCACCGGGGGCGCGGGGGCCGGCGCGGTGGGCCACCGCGCCGCGCGGTTCGCGCTGCGGGTGCTGTCGCCGCTGGGCGACGCCGACCCCGCGGGCGACCTGGCGACCGTACGGGAGGTGCACGCGGCGGCGCTGGCGGCGGTCGCGCCCTGGCGGATCGGACGGAGCGTCAACTTCCTCCTCGGTGAGCACCGGGGACGGGCGGACGCGGCGGCGGTGGCCGGCAGCACCCACGGGAGCGCGACCCGGGCCCGACTGGCGGAGCTGAGGGCCGCGCACGACCCGGAGAACGTCTTCCACTTCCACCCGTACGCCGGGTGAGCCCCCTACGAGGCGCGCGTCCCCGTACGCCTGCCGTCCGTTCGCCTGCCGCGCGTCCGCCGTCCGGACCGGACCCGACCAACGCGGCGGACACCCTTGGTGTCGTGCGGGCTACCCCCGGAGGCGTCGTCGCTCATGTGTTCCATGCTGGGGGCGACACTCTCGTCGACTTCGTCCGCGGCCCTTGATCCGCCCCCGCCCTCCGTGGGCAGTCTGGAGGCATGGCTGAGCGCACGGAGACGGACAAGCGGAACGGCGGCGGACCGGGCACCGGCGGGCGGGCGACCGAGCGGGCGGCCGCCGCCCGCCGGGAGCTGGCCCGCGACCTGGCCGCGGCGGTGCGGGGCGAGGTCTCGGCCACCGCCGCCGACCGGGCCCTGATGACGATGGACGCGTCCAACTACCGGCGGGTCCCGGACGCGGTGGTCGCGCCCCGGGACGCCGAGGACGTCGCCGCGGCGCTGCGGGTCTGCCGCGACCACGGCGTCCCGGTGGTGCCGCGCGGCGGCGGCACCAGCATCGCCGGCCAGGCCACCGGCACCGGCGTCGTCCTGGACTTCACCCGCCACCTGCGGCGGATCGTCGCACTGGACCCCGAGGCCGGCACCGCCGTGGTCCAGCCGGGCGTCGTCCTCGACGACCTGCGGGCCGCGGCCGCCCCGCACGGCCTGACCTTCGGCCCCGACCCCTCCACCCACAGCCGCTGCACCCTCGGCGGCATGATCGGCAACAACTCCTGCGGCTCGCACTCGGTGGCCTGGGGCACCACCGCCGACAACATCCACGCCCTGGAACTGCTCACCTACGGCGGGGAGGCCGTCCGGGCCGGCCGCGGCACCGACGCCGAAGGCCGCCCCACCGGCCTCCCGCCGCGCCTGCGCGACGGCGTCCACGCGCTGGTCGAGCGCGAGTTGGCGCTGCTGCGCACCGGCTACCCGACCGGACTGCCGCGCCGGATCTCCGGCTACGCCCTGGACGCCCTGCTGCCCGAGGCCGGCACCGACCTGGCCCGGGCCCTCACCGGCAGCGAGGGCACCCTCGGCGTGCTCACCGAGGCCACCGTCCGGCTCGTGGCGACGCCCGCGGCCCGCGCGCTGGCTGTCCTGGCCTACCCCGACGAGGGCGCCGCCGCCGAGGCCGCGCACACCCTCCTGCCGCACGGGCCGCTGACCGTCGAGGGCATGGCCGCCGACCTGGTCGGCAAGGGCGCCGACGGCCTGCCCGACGGCGGCGCCTGGCTGTTCGCCGAGACGGGCGGGGCGAGCCCCGCGGAGGCCGCCGCCCGGGCCGAGGCGCTGTGCCGCGCGGCGCGGGCGGACGGCGCGACCGGCCACGCCCTCGTCACCGACCCGGCCGGCCAGCGTGCCCTGTGGCGGATCCGCGAGGACGCCTCCGGCACGGCGACCCGCATGCCCGACGGCAGCGAGGCGTGGCCCGGCTGGGAGGACTGCGCCGTCCCACCCGCCCAACTGGGCCCCTATCTCAGGGACTTCCGGTCCCTGCTCGCCCAGCACGGGCTGCGCGGCACCCCCTACGGCCACTTCGGCGACGGCTGCATCCACGTCCGGATCGACTTCGACCTGCTCACCCCGCCCGGCATCCGCCGCTTCCGGGAGTTCTCCACCGACCTGGCCGCCCTGGTGGTGGCGCACGGCGGTTCCCTCTCCGGGGAGCACGGCGACGGCCAGGCCCGCGCCGAACTGCTCCCCGCGATGTACGGCGACGAACTGGTCGGCGTCTTCGGCCGGTTCAAGGACCTGTGGGACCCGGCCGCGGGCCTCAACCCCGGCATGCTGGTCCGCCCCGCCCCCCTCGACGCCAACCTGCGCTTCGCCCCGCTGCCGCCCGGCCCGGTCCCGGTGGAGTTCGGCTACCCGCACGACGACGGCGACTTCACCGCCGCCGTCCGCCGCTGCGTCGGCGTCGCCAAGTGCCGTACGGAGCAGCTCGGTTCGGGATCGTCCGACGTCATGTGCCCGTCGTACCGCGCCACCGGCGACGAGCAGCACTCCACTCGCGGGCGCGCCCGGCTGCTGCACGAGATGCTGGCCGGCGAGGTGATCACCGACGGCTGGCGCTCCCCGGAGGTGCGCGACGCCCTCGACCTCTGCCTGTCCTGCAAGGGCTGCCGCAGCGACTGCCCGGTGGGCGTCGACATGGCCACCTACAAGGCGGAGTTCCTGCACCACCACTACGCGGGCCGGCTCCGCCCCGCCGCCCACTACGCCATGGGCCGGCTGCCCCAGTGGCTGCACGCCGCCGCCCCCGTGGCGCCGGCCCTCAACGCCCTCGCCCGCACCCCGCTCGCCACCGTCGCCAAGCGGCTCGCCGGAATCGCCCCCGAGCGGGAGATCCCCCAGCTGGCGCGGGAGACGTTCCGCCGCTGGTGGTGGCGCCGGCACGCCGCGCCCACGGGCGGCCGGACCGTCGTCCTGTGGCCCGACACCTTCACCAACCACCTCTCCCCGGAGGTGGGGCGGGCGGCCGTCCGCGTCCTGGAAGCCGCCGGCCTCCGCCCCCTGCTTCCCCCCACCGCCCCCCTGGCAGACCGCCCGGTGCGCCCGCTGCCCCGCCCCGGCCTCTGCTGCGGCCTGACCTACGTCTCCACCGGCCAACTCACCCGGGCCCGGGCCGTCATGCGCCGCACCGTGGAGGTCCTCGACCCCCTCGTACAGCCCGGCCGCCCCCTGGTCGTCCTGGAACCGAGCTGCGCCGCGGCGCTCCGCACCGACCTGCCGGAACTGCTCGCCGACGACCCCCGGGCGGCCCGGCTCGCCGGTTCCGTCCGCACCTTCGCCGAGACGCTGGAAGAACTGGCCCCCGACTGGACCCCGCCCCGCCTCGACCGCACGGTCGCCGGCCAGACCCACTGCCACCAGCACGCGGTCCTCGGCGACGCCGCCGACCGCCGACTGCGCGAACGCGCCGGACTGACCGGCGCGTTGAGCGGCGGCTGCTGCGGACTGGCCGGCAACTTCGGCTTCGAACGCGGCCACTACGACGTCTCCGTCGCCTGCGCCGAGGACCAACTCCTGCCCGCCGTACGGGAGGCCGCCCCGGACGCCGAGATCCTCGCCGACGGCTTCTCCTGCCGCACCCAACTCGCCCAACTCGGCGCACGCCCGGGCCGCCACCTGGCGGAGGTCCTGGCGGAGGCACTGGACGCGGGAGGAGAGGCGGAGCGGGATCAGAACAGGCCGCTGTAGGTGTTCCAGCCGTTGCCGATCTTCACCCGGGGCGTCAACCGACCGGTGCCGTCGGCGAGGTAGCGGTAGAGGTCGCCGCGGGAGTCGACGGCGAGCAGGTCCGCGCGGCCGTCCCCGTCGATGTCACCCGGGGCGGCCAGCCGGACGTACGCGTTCCAGCCGCCGCCGAGGTTCACCGGCGCCTTGAACGGGGCGCCGGCCACGCCGGTGCCCGCGTAGAGGGAGAGCGCGCCGCCGGGAGTCCGGGCGACGAGGTCCGACCGGCCGTCACCCGTGAAGTCACCCGCGCCGACCAGCGCGTCGTAGGCGTTCCAACCGGCCCCGATCCTGATCCGGCCGCCGACCCGGTAGCCGGTGCCGTCGCCCGGGTAGAGGTAGAGGACGCCCGCACGGTCGCGCGCCAGCAGGTCGCCCTTGCCGTCGCCGTCGAGGTCGCCGGGGCCGAACACGGTCGAGTAGATGTCCCAGCCGGGGCCCAGGTAGGCGGGGCCGGTGCCCGAGGGGTGCTCGTAGTTGTACAGGCCGCCGTCATGGATCTGGAAGACGTCGCCCCGGCCGTTCCCGTCCAGCGAGGAGGCGAAGAAGAGCCGCGCCCCGGTGAATTCCCCTTCCCTGCTCATCGGCTGACGGGCACTCAGCATGCCGTTATTCAGCGCGTGGTAGTAGAAGAGGGAGCCGCGGGTGTCGAGTCCCAGCAGTTCGGACTTGCCCAGGTACGGGTTGCTGCCCGCACCGGCGAAGAGTGACGCCACCCCCCAGCCCGACCCCAGTCGGTCGCGAGCGAGCAGTTGCCCGGCGCCGCCGGAGCGGTAGCGGAACAACTCGCCCGCCGTGCTGCGTGCGAGGAGGTCCCCGTATCCGTCGCCGTCGTAATCGTCGACGCTGAGGAGTTGGTTGTAGATCCCGAAGCCGTAGCCGACTTTGACCCGGTCCTTGAACGGGACCGCGGCGTCGCCGGTGCCCGCGTAGAAGTAGAGGTCGCCGCCCGGGGTGCGTGCGTAGAGGTCCCCGTATCCGTCGCCGTTCGCGTCGTTGACGCCGACGATCTGGTCGTAGACCTGCCAACCGCCGCCGACCTTGACGCGGGCGGCGAACGGGGCGACCAGACGGCCGTTGGACCGGTAGAGGTACAGCTCGCCGGAGGGTGCCCGGGCCAGCAGATCGGTTTTGTGGTCGCCGGTCAGGTCGCCGGGGGCCAGGATCTTGTTGTACTCGTTCCACCCCTTCCCCGACCAGTGCGGCTCCGTCGCGTCGGACGTGGCGTAGCTGCTGCGGATGGCGAGGGTTCCGTCGGACGACAGGGTGAGGATCTCCATGGTCCCGTTACCGTCTTGGTCGCCGACGGGGACGAGGTCCTTGAACATCTCGCCCGCGGATCCGCCGAGGTTGAACCCGCCGACCGCTGACCCGTCGGACAGGACGACGCGCACTCCACCGTCCTGTGCCCGGTAGAGGACTTCGCTCGCTCCGTCCCCGTTGAGGTCGAAGCGCGGCGGGGCCTTGGCGGTGGCCACGGCCCTCCCCTCGCCCGCGACGCCCCGCCGCTCCCCGGTGCGTGGCGGGCGCAGCAGGGTCGGCTGCCGGTCGTCGACCGGGCGGTGCGCCGTGGTCTGCCGGTTCGGTGCGGTCGGTCGGTCCTCGGCCGACGCCGGCGCGGACAGCAGGGTGCCGGCGCAGAGGACGAGCGTGGTGCAGGCCGCGAGGTGCCGGGCGCGCCGGGAGCGCGCCCCGCCGATGCGGACGGGTGCAGCGGAAGTCAAGGTTCCCCCCACAGGAAGCAGCGACAGGACCGGGCGGTTCACGGGGTGGGTGCAGGAGTGCACGGCTCACGCGGGCCCGCTGGGGGCAGTGCCCCCGAGGGGGCGCACGGAGGGTGAAGGTGCCCGGGTGGAAGGAGTGTACAAGCAGTGACGGAATGGTGAAGTCGATTTCGGTTGCGCTGCGAAATGACGCTGTGAGGTGGGGAGTTGGAGGGTCGTCCGGTCGCGAACGCCGCTCGGCCCCGCCTAGCCCATCACCTCACGGGCCAACGCCACCAGGTCCGGGATGCGGGGGTGGCCCGGGGCGTCGCGCCAGGCGATGACGACGGGGACGGGCGGGGCGTCGGTCAGGGGGACGTAGGCCATCGCCGGGTGGGGGTGCATGCCGGCGGTGGCGGAGGTGGTGACGCCGACCGCGCGGGCGCCGGTGATGGCGGCGATCCAGTCGTCGGTGTTGCCGATGGTGAGCGTCGAGGAGGGGCGGGCCTCGGGCGGCCAGAGGTCGAGGGTGGTGGTGCCGGAGACGGTGTTCACGGCGAGGGTGCGCGGCGCGAGGTCGGCGAGGGAGAGGGCGGGGCGGTCGGCCAGCGGGTCGTCGGCGGGCAGGCCGGCCACCCGGGGCTCGGTCGTCAGCTGCTCGGTGACCAGGCCGGGGGTGCGCACCTCGCCCCGCAGGAGGGCCACGTCGACGTCGCCGCGGGCGAGGCCGGCCGTGCGGTCGTCGATGCGCAGGAGCTGGAGCGGGGTGTCCGGGTGCTCCTCGTGCCAGCGGCGCAGCAGCGCGGTGGTGTCCGCCCCGGCCGCCGACCAGGCGTGGCCCAGGCGGAGCGGCCAGCCGGCGTGGTGCCCGTAGGTCAGGGCGCGGTCGAAGGCGGCGACCGCGAGGGCGGCCTGGTCGCGGAAGGCGACGCCGTCCGGGGTGAGCGCCACGTGGTGGGTGGAGCGGTCGACGAGGCGGACGCCGAGCGCGTCCTCCAACTGGCGCAGGGTGCGGGAGGCGGCGGGTTGGGTGAGGTGGAGGCGTTCGGCGGCGCGGGTCACGCTGAGGGTGTCGGCGACGGCGAGGAAGCAGCGGAAATGACGCAGCTCGATGCTCATGCGTGCGGAGCATAACAACCGGCGAAATCGCATTTCACGTGCGCGAACGCGGGTCGTAGCGTGGGAGGGTGAATGCTTCTCCCGCGTCGCCCGCCGGCTCCGGCGACTTCGACGGCTTGCCCTCGTCCGCTGGTTCCGCTGGTTCCGCTGGTTCCGCTGGTTCCGCTGGTTCCGCCGGTTCCGACGGCTCCCGCCCGGCCCCCGCCTCGCCCGTCGGCTCCGCCGTCGAGGCGTCGGGCGGGGGGATACCCCGGCCCGTGCCGCCCTCGCCGGAGGTGCTGTCGGCCGAGGCGGCGGCCGCGGCGCGCGGTGCGGCCGGGCCGGGCGCGGCGCGGGCCCGCAGCCGGCTGGTGTCGGTGGGGCTGGTCATCGGCGGCATCGTCTCGCTGCAGTTCGGGTCGTCGGTGGCGGTGCTGCTGTTCCCGCGGGCCGGGGCGCTGGGCGTGGTCACGCTGCGGCTGGTGGTGGCGGCGCTGGTGCTGCTGGTCGCGTGCCGGCCGAAGGTGCGGGGCTACGGGCGGGGCGACTGGGCGACGATCGTCGCCTTCGGTGTCGCGCTGGCCGGCATGAACTCGCTCTTCTACCAGGCGATCGACCGGATTCCGCTGGGCGCCGCGGTCACCCTGGAATTCCTGGGCCCGCTGATCCTGTCGGTGGCGACGTCGCGGCGTTTGCTGAGCGTGCTGTGGGCGACGCTGGCGCTGGGCGGCGTGGTGTTGCTGGGCCGGGCGGGTTTCGACGGGCTGAACCTGGTCGGTGCCGGGTGCGCGCTGGCGGCCGGTGGGCTGTGGGCCGCGTACATCCTGCTGTCGGCGCGGACCGGGCAGCGGTTCCCGCAGGCGGACGGGTTGGCGCTGGCGATGACGGTCGCGGCGGTGCTGAGCCTGCCGCTCGGGGTGGCCAGCGCGGGCGGCGCGCTGCTGAACCCGGTGACGGTGGGCCTGGGGGCGGCCGTGGCGCTGATGTCGTCGGTGCTGCCGTACACCCTGGAGCTGCTGGCGCTGCGGAAGCTGCCGGCGTCGGGCTTCGCGGTGATGATGAGCCTGGAGCCGGCGGCGGCCGCCACGGCCGGGTTCCTGGTGCTGGGCCAGGCGTTGGGGTGGGTGGAGTTGCTGGCCATCGGCCTGGTCGTGGTGGCCAGTGCGGGGGCGGTGTTGAGCGGGGCACGGCGGTGAGGGCGCCGGTCGCGTAGCCGGCCTCAGGGGTGTCGGCGGGGTCGTCGGCCGGTTCGCCCGGGGGTCGTCGGGCGGCAGCGCGGTGGACGCGGTGCGCGCGGGGCGTCGGCGTGGCACGGGTGCGTCGGCGTGACGTGGCAGAAAATCATGCATGCGTGCTTGATTGTTTCTGGTCGCGCTGCCACGCTCGGTTCTCGCATCACCGCAGCTGTCAACCCGCCCTGCCCGTAAGGGACATGGGCGACCGGCGTGGATGAGGAGAGCGCGCGATGGCCGATCCGCGGGAGGTTCGGGAGGTCCTGGCGGACCTGCGGGCCGAGGGCGAGGAAGTGGACGGGCTGGTGGCGGAGCTGCCGCCGGCCCAGTGGGGGCGGGCGACCCCGGCCGCCGGGTGGAGCATCGCCCACCAGATCGCGCACCTGCTGTGGACGGACGAGCGGGCCGTGCAGTCGGCGGTGGACCCCGAGGCGTTCGGGCGCGAGGTGGCGGCGGCGATGGCGTCGCCGGAGACGTTCGTGGACGAGGCGGCCGAACGCGGCGCCCGGCTGGCGCCCGCCGAGCTGCTGGCACGCTGGCGGGCGAGCCGGACGGAGCTGCTGGCGGTGCTGGCGGCGCAGCCGGCGGGCGCCAAGCTGCCCTGGTACGGGCCGCCGATGAGCGTGGCGTCGGTGGCGACCGGGCGGTTGATGGAGACCTGGGCGCACGGACAGGACGTGGCCGATGCGCTGGGGGTGCGGCGGGTGCCGACCGCGCGGCTGCGGCACGTCGCCCGGATCGGGGTACGGGCCCGCGGCTACGCGTACGCGGTGCACGGGCTGACGCCGCCGGCCGAGGAGTTCCGGGTCGAGCTGGTCGGGCCCGGTGGCGAGGAGTGGACGTTCGGGCCGCCGGGGGCCGCCCAGCGGGTGAGTGGGACGGCGCTGGAGTTCTGCCTGCTGGTGACGCAGCGGGTGCACCGCGACGACGTCTCGCTGGTGGCGGTGGGGCCGGACGCCGAACGGTGGTTGGGCATCGCGCAGTCCTTCGCCGGGCCGGCCGGACCGGGACGGGCGCCGGGCGGGGTACGGCGGTGACGGCGGGCGCGGAGCCGCTGCGGATCGGGAACGCGTCGGGGTTCTACGGCGACCGGTTCGAGGCCGTGCGGGAGATGCTGACCGGCGGGCGGCTGGACGTGCTGACCGGGGACTATCTGGCCGAGCTGACGATGCTGATCCTGGGCCGGGACCGGCTGAAGGACCCGCGGCTGGGGTACGCCAAGACCTTCCTGCGGCAGTTGGAGGAGGGGCTGGGGCTCGCCGTCGAGCGCGGCGTGCGGATCGTGACGAACGCCGGCGGGCTGAATCCGGCCGGACTCGCCCAGGCCGTGCGGGAGTTGAGTGCGCGGGTCGGCGTCCCGGTGCGGGTCGCGCACGTCGAGGGCGACGACCTCCTGGGGCGGGGGTGGGGCGAGGGCGTGCTCACCGCCAACGCCTACCTGGGCGGGGCGGGCATCGCGGCGTGCCTGCGGGGCGGCGCGGACGTCGTCGTCACCGGCCGGGTGACGGACGCGGCGCTGGTCAGCGGGCCGGCCGCGGCGCACTTCGGCTGGGCGGCGGACGACCACGACCGGCTGGCGGGCGCGGTCGTCGCGGGGCATGTGCTGGAGTGCGGGACGCAGGCGACGGGCGGCAACTACGCGTTCTTCGAGGAGCTGGGGGACCTGCGGCGGCCCGGCTTCCCGCTGGCCGAGATCCACGCCGACGGCAGTGCCGTGATCACCAAGCACCCGGGGACCGGCGGCGCGGTCACCACGGGCACGGTGACCGCCCAGCTGCTCTATGAGACGGCGGGCGTCCGCTACTTGGGGCCGGACGTGACGGCGCGGCTGGACACCGTGCGGCTGACGGCGGACGGGCCGGACCGGGTGCGGATCGGCGGGGTGCGGGGCGAGGCGCCGCCGGCGACGCTGAAGGTCGGGCTGACCCGGCTGGGCGGCTGGCGCAACGAGGTGGTGTTCGTGCTCACCGGCCTCGACGTGGAGGCCAAGGCGGCGCTGGTACGGGGCCAGCTGGAGGCGGCGTTGGACCGTGCCGGCCGCCGGCCGCGGGAGGTCAGCTGGTCGCTGGCCCGGACCGATCACGCCGACGCGGCCGTCCAGGAGGAGGCCAGCGCGCTGCTGCGGCTGGTGGTGCGGGACCCGGACGCGGAGGCCGTCGGGCGGGCCGTGAGCGGGGCGGCGATCGAGCTGGCGCTCGCCAGCTACCCCGGTTTCCATGTGACGGCGCCGCCGGGGAAGGGCGCCCCGTACGGCGTGTTCGAGGCCGCGTACGTGGCGGCAGCGGACGTGGCGCAGGTGGCGGTGTTGCCGGACGGGGAGCGGGTGGCGGTGGCGCCCGCACCGGCGCGGGCCGCGGAGCCGGCCGCCGTGCCGGAGGAACTCCCCGAGCCGCTGCCCGCGGGCCCGACCCGGAAGGCTCCGCTGGGGCGCGTCGCCGGGGCCCGCAGCGGCGACAAGGGCGGATCGGCCAACGTCGGGGTGTGGGCCCGCACGGACGACGGATGGCGGTGGCTGGCGCACGAACTGACCGTGCGACGACTGCGTGAACTCCTCCCGGAAATCGGCGAGTTGGAGGTGCGGCGGGAGGTGCTGCCGCGACTGCGGGCGCTGAACTTCACCGTCGAGGGGCTGCTGGGGGACGGCGTCGCGTCGCAGGCCCGGTTCGACCCGCAGGCCAAGGCGCTGGGGGAGTGGCTGCGCTCCCGTCACGTTCGGATACCGGAGGTTCTGCTGTGACCGTCCTGAGGACCGCGCTCGACACCGCCGGCGCGGAGTACGCCGAGCGGCGGGCGGCGATGCTGGGGAAGCTGGACGAGGTGGCCGGGGAGCACGACAAGGCGCTCGCCGGCGGCGGCGAGAAGTACGTCGCCCGGCACCGCGCGCGCGGCAAGCTGCTGGCCCGCGAGCGGATCGAGCTGCTGGTGGACCCGGACACGCCCTTTTTGGAACTGTCGCCGCTCGCCGGCTGGGGCAGCGACTACGCGGTGGGCGCGTCGCTGGTCACCGGGATCGGCGTGATCGAGGGCGTGGAGTGCCTGATCACCGCCAACGACCCGACGGTGCGCGGCGGGGCGAGCAACCCGTGGACGCTCAAGAAGGCGCTGCGGGCCAACGAGGTCGCCAGCGCCAACCGGCTGCCGGTGGTCAGCCTGGTGGAGTCCGGCGGGGCCGACCTGCCGAGCCAGAAGGAGATCTTCATCCCGGGCGGGGCGCTCTTCAAGGACCTGACGCGGCTGTCCGCGGCCGGCATCCCGACGGTGGCGGTGGTCTTCGGCAATTCGACGGCCGGCGGCGCGTACGTCCCCGGCATGTCGGACCACGTGATCATGGTCAAGGAGCGGGCCAAGGTCTTCCTCGGCGGGCCGCCGCTGGTGAAGATGGCCACCGGCGAGGAGAGCGACGACGAGTCGCTGGGCGGCGCGGAGATGCACGCCCGCACGTCGGGACTGGCGGACCACTTCGCGCTGGACGAGCCCGATGCGCTGCGGCAGGCCCGCCGAGTGGTGGCCCGACTCAACTGGCGCAAGGCGCACGCCGATCCGGGCCCGGCCGAGCCGCCGAAGTACGACGAGGAGGAGCTGCTGGGGATCGTCCCGGGCGACCTCAAGGCACCGTTCGACCCGCGCGAGGTGATCGCCCGGATCGTGGACGGCTCGGACTTCGACGAGTTCAAGCCGCTGTACGGGACGAGCCTGACCACCGGCTGGGCACGGCTGCACGGCTACCCGGTGGGGATCCTCGCCAACGCGCAGGGGGTGCTGTTCAGCGCGGAGAGCCAGAAGGCCGCGCAGTTCATCCAGTTGGCCAACCAGCGGGACGTCCCGTTGCTCTTCCTGCACAACACCACCGGCTACATGGTCGGCAAGGAGTACGAGCAGGGCGGCATCATCAAGCACGGCGCGATGATGATCAACGCGGTGTCGAACTCGCGGGTACCGCACCTGTCGGTCCTGATGGGCGCGTCGTACGGGGCCGGGCACTACGGGATGTGCGGGCCGGCGTACGACCCGCGGTTCCTGTTCGCCTGGCCGAGCGCCAAATCGGCGGTGATGGGCCCGCAACAGCTCGCCGGGGTGCTCTCCATCGTGGCGCGGGCCTCCGCCGCCGCGAAGGGCCAGCCCTACGACGACGACGGCGACGCGGCGCTGCGCGCCATGGTGGAGCAGCAGATCGAAGCCGAATCGCTGCCGATGTTCCTGTCCGGGCGGCTGTACGACGACGGCGTCATCGACCCGCGCGACACCCGCACCGTCCTCGGCCTGTGCCTGTCCGCCGTCCACACCGCGCCGGTCGAGGGCGCGCGGGGCGGCTTCGGCGTCTTCCGGATGTGAGGTTCCGTGACCAGCAACGATTCCGTGACCGTGCCCGGGGGCGACGCCCGGGAGTCCGGCCGCACCGAGATCCGTTCGGTCCTCGTCGCCAACCGCGGCGAGATCGCCCGCCGGATCTTCCGCACCTGCCGTGACCTGGGCGTCGCCACCGTCGCCGTGCACTCCGACGCGGACGCCGACGCCGCGCACGTGCGGGAGGCGGACGCCGCCGTCCGGCTGCCCGGCGAGGCGCCCGCTGACACCTACCTGCGCGGCGAGCTGATCGTGAAGGCGGCACTGGCGGCCGGCGCGGACGCCGTCCACCCCGGGTACGGGTTCCTCTCCGAGAGCGCCGCGTTCGCCGCCGCGGTCACCGACGCGGGGCTGGTGTGGATCGGGCCGCCGCCCGCCGCCATCGAGGCGATGGCCTCCAAGACCCGCGCCAAGGAACTGATGGCCGCGGCCGGCGTGCCGCTGCTGGCGCCCCTCGACCCGGCCGCCGCCACCGCCGCCGACCTGCCGCTGCTGGTGAAGGCGGCGGCCGGCGGCGGCGGGCGCGGCATGCGGATCGTGCGGGAACTCGACGCGCTGGCACCGGCGTTGGCATCGGCGCGGGCCGAGGCGGCGGCCGCTTTCGGCGACGGCGAGGTGTTCGTCGAGCCCTACGTCGAGGGCGGGCGGCACGTCGAGGTGCAGGTGCTCGCCGACGCGCACGGCACCGTCTGGACGCTCGGCACCCGCGACTGCTCGCTCCAACGCCGCCACCAGAAGGTCATCGAGGAGGCGCCGGCCCCCGGACTGCCCGACGCGCTCCGCGACGCCCTGCACCGGGCCGCCGCCCAGGCCGCCCGGACCATCGACTACCGGGGCGCCGGCACCGTCGAGTTCCTGGTGGCCGCCGACGGCCGGGCCCACTTCCTGGAGATGAACACCCGCCTCCAGGTGGAACACCCGGTCACCGAGGAGATCTACCGGCTCGACCTCGTCGCCCTCCAGATCGCCGTCGCCGAGGGCCAGCCGCTGCCCGCCGCGCTGCCCGCACCGCACGGCCACGCCGTCGAGGCCCGGCTCTACGCGGAGGACCCGGCGGCCGACTGGCAGCCGCAGACCGGCACCGTGCACCGCATCGGCGTACCGGACGGCGTCCGCCTGGACTCCGGCCTGACCGACGGCGACACCGTCAGCGTCCACTACGACCCGATGCTGGCCAAGGTCGTCGCCTGGGCGCCCACCCGCGCCGAGGCGGTCCGCAAACTGGCCGGCGCCCTGGAACGGGCCCGCATCCACGGCCCGGTCACCAACCGCGACCTGCTGGTCCGCTCGCTACGGCACCCCGCGTTCGCCACCGCCACCGGGCTCGACACCGGCTTCTACGACCGCCACCTCGACGCCCTCACCACCACCGGCGCGGACGACGCGGCCCACGACGGGCTGTGCGCGCTGGCCGCCGCGCTCGCCGACGCGCACGGCCGCTCCCGCTTCGGGGGCTTCCGCAACGTCCCCGCCGGCCCCCAGACCAAGGAGTACGCCCGCGGGGACCGCACCCACCGGGTCCGCTACCGGCTCGGCCGCGCCGGGCTCGCCGCCGAGGGCTTCCCGGGCGTGCGGCTGCTCGCCCTGGCCGCCGACGAGGTGGTGCTGGAGGTCGACGGGGTGCGGCGGGCGTTCGCCCTCGCCCGCTACGGCGACCGGATCCACGTCGACTCCCCGCTGGGCGCCCGCGCCCTCACCGCACTGCCCCGCTTCCCCGACCCCACGGCCCGCACGGAGCCCGGATCGCTGCTCGCCCCGATGCCCGGCACGGTCGTGCGGATCGCGGACGGGCTGGCCGAGGGCGACCGGGTGGCGGCCGGCCAGCCGCTGCTGTGGCTGGAGGCCATGAAGATGGAACACAAGATCACCGCACCGGCGGCCGGCACCGTGACCGCGCTGCCGGCCCGCACCGGCCAGCAGGTCGAGGTCGGCACCCTGCTCGCCGTCGTCACCGACTGACGCCGGCCCCACGACCGGCGCCCGCACCGCACCCCTTACCGCAGGCACTCACACCCCGTACCGCAGGCACTCACACCCCGTACCGCAGGCACTCACACACCGCCCCAGGAGCCGTCATGCGCACCGCCCTGAGCAACTCCGTGATCGAGTCCGAGGAACACCGCGCCCTGCGCGCCGCCGTCGCCGCGCTCGCCAAGCGCTACGGCCGGGAGTACTTCACCGCCGTCGTCGCGGCGGGCAAGCACACCGACGAACTGTGGCAGGACGCCGCCAAGGCCGGCTACCTCGGGGTGAACCTGCCCGAGGAGTACGGCGGCGGAGGCGCCGGCATCACCGAACTCGCCCTCGTACTGGAGGAGTTGGGGGCAGCCGGCTGCCCCCTGCTGATGCTGGTGGTCTCCCCGGCGATCTGCGGCACGGTCATCGCCCGCTTCGGCACCGAGGAGCAGAAGCGCAGCTGGCTGCCCGGACTCGCCGACGGCAGCCGCAAGATGGCCTTCGGCATCACCGAACCGGACGCCGGATCCAACTCCCACCGGATCACCACCACCGCCCGCAGGGACGGCACCGACTGGATCCTCAACGGGCGGAAGATCTTCGTCTCCGGCGTCGACATCGCCGAGGCCACGCTGATCGTCGGCCGCACCGAGGACGCCCGCACCGGCAAGCTCAAGCCCTGCCTGTTCATCGTCCCGCGCGAGGCCCCCGGCTTTGGCCGCAGCCCGGTGCCGATGGAACTCGCCGCGCCCGAGAAGCAGTTCGAGCTGACCCTGGACGACGTGCGGCTGCCCGCCGAAGCCCTGGTGGGCGACGAGGACGCCGGCCTGCTGCAACTGTTCGCCGGCCTCAACCCGGAACGCATCATGACCGCCGCGTTCGCCCTCGGCATGGGCCGCTACGCGCTCGCCCAGGCCGTCGACTACGCCCGCACCCGCCAGGTCTGGAAGGAGCCCATCGGCGCCCACCAGGCCCTCGCCCACCCGCTCGCCCAGTGCCACGTCGAACTGGAACTGGCCGCACTGATGATGCGCAAGGCGGCCCTGCTCTACGACGCGGGCGACGACATGGCCGCCGGGGAGGCCGCCAACATGGCCAAGTACGCGGCCGCCGAAGCCGCGGTGCACACCGTCGACCAGGCCGTGCACACCCTCGGCGGCAACGGCCTCACCCAGGAGTACGGCCTGGCGTCGCTGATCACCGCCGCCCGGGTGGCGCGGATCGCCCCGGTCAGCCGGGAGATGATCCTCAACTTCATCTCGCACCAGTCCCTGGGACTGCCCAAGTCGTACTGAGCGAACGGACGGTGCGCGCCGGGCCCCGACCACCGGGCGCGGCGCCCACCGGCCCGGCACACGGGAAGGAAGGCCCGGCCCCGCCGTCCACCGCCGCCCCAGGGAAGGTCCCTCCCATGGCACGCAAGGCACCCCAGACGCCCCACCCCACCCACGTCTTCCGCAGCGCACACCCCGACGTCGCGCCCCTGGAGGTGCCGATCCACGACGCCGTCCTGGGCGGGGCCGCCGCACACGGCGCCCGCCCCGCCCTGGTCGACGCGCTCACCGGCGACACCCTCGACTACGCCGCCCTCGACCACCTCAGCCGCCGCCTGGCCGCCGCCCTCGCCGCCTCCGGCCTGGGCAAGGGCGACGTACTGGCCCTGCACAGCCCCAACTCGATCCTCTTCCCCGTCGTGTTCTACGCCGCGTCGCGCTGCGGGGCGGCGGTCACCACCGTCCACCCGCTGGCCACCGAAGCCGAGTTCGCCCGCCAGCTGACCGACTCCCGGGCGTCCCGGATCGTCACCGTGGCGGCCCTGCTGGACACCGCCCGGGCCGCCGCCCAACGGGCCGGCGGCCTCACCGAGATCCTCCTCTGCGACCGCGCCGACGGCCACCGCTCCATCCTCGACCTGACCACCGAGGACCACCCGGAACCCGCCCCGCAGATCGACCCCGCCACCGACCTGGCCGCGCTCCCGTACTCCTCCGGAACCACCGGCGCCCCCAAGGGCGTGATGCTCACCCACCGCAGCATCGCCACCAACCTCGCCCAACTGGCCCCCGTGATGGCCAACGGCCCCGAGGACCGCGTCCTGGCCGTCCTGCCCTTCTTCCACATCTACGGGCTCACCGCCCTGATGAACGCCCCCCTGCGCAACGGCGCCACCGTCGTCGTACTGCCCCGCTTCGACCTGCGCCAGTTCCTCACCGCCATCGAGCAGCACCGCATCACCGAGGTCTACACCGCGCCCCCCATCGTGCTGGCGCTCGCCAAGCACCCGATGGTCGACGACTTCGACCTGACCTCCCTGCGGCGCGTGCTCTGCGCCGCCGCGCCCCTGGACGCCGAACTCGCCGCCGCCTGCGCCCGCCGCCTGGGCCTGCCCACCGTCCTCCAGGCGTACGGCATGACCGAACTCTCCCCGGCCACCCACGTCGTACCGCCCGACGCGGACGCCCCGCCACCGGGAGCGGTCGGCACCCTCCTGCCCAGTACGGAACTGCGGATCGTCTCCCTGGAAACCGGGCGCGACCTCGGCCCCGGGCAGAGCGGCGAGATCGTCATCCGCGGCCCGCAGGTGATGCGCGGCTACCTGGGACGCCCCGCCGACACCGACGCGATGATCGACCCCGACGGCTGGCTGCACACCGGCGACGTCGGCCGCACCGACGCCGACGGCTGGCTCCACGTCGTCGACCGCGTCAAGGAGTTGATCAAATACAAGGGCTACCAGGTGGCCCCCGCCGACCTGGAAGCGCTGCTGCTCGCCCACGAAGCCGTCGCCGACGCGGCCGTCATCGGCGTCCCCGACGCGGACGGCAACGAGATCCCCAAGGCGTTCGTGGTCCGCCAACCAGGGGCCGCGCTCACCGCGGACGAGGTCATCGCCTACGTTGCTGAGCGAGTTGCCCCGTACAAGAAGGTGCGCCGCGTGGAGTTCCTGGACAGCGTGCCGCGCGCCACCACCGGAAAGATCCTCCGGCGCGAACTCCGCGCCAGGGAAAGGAGCTCGACGCCCCGATGACGTACGTGGAGCGCGCCCACGAGCGCGGCATCACCACCCTCACCCTCAACTCCCCCCACAACCGCAACGCGCTCTCCACCCGCCTGGTCACCGAACTGCACCAGGCCCTCGCCGACGCCGCCGACGACGACGCCCGCGCCCTGGTGCTCACCCACACCGGCGGCACCTTCTGCGCCGGCGCGGACCTGGCCGAAGCCACCGCCGGCGACGCCAAGGACGGCCCACTGGCCCTCGCCCGGCTGCTGCGCACCCTCGTCGCACTGCCCAAACCCGTCGTCGCCCGGGTCACCGGCCACGTCCGCGCCGGCGGGCTCGGACTGCTCGGCGCCTGCGACCTCGCCGTCGCCGGCCCGCAGTCCACCTTCGCCTTCACCGAGGCACGGCTCGGCCTCGCCCCCGCCGTGATCTCCCTGCCGCTGCTGCCCCGGCTCGACGCCCGCGCCGCCGCCCGCTACTACCTGACCGGCGAGAAGTTCGGCCCCACCGAAGCAGCCCGGATCGGCCTCGTCACCCTCGCCGCCGACGACGTCGACGCCGGCCTGACACCCCTCCTGGACGGACTGCGCAAGGGCTCCCCCCAGGGCCTCGCCGAATCCAAGAAACTCGTCACCGCCCCCGTCCTGGCCGCCTTCGACCGCGACACCGACGCACTCGCCGAACGCTCCGCCCGCCTCTTCGGCTCCGCCGAAGCCCGCGAAGGCATGACCGCCTTCCTCGAACGACGGGACCCGGAATGGGTGCGCTGACCCCCGCCCGCCGCCCCAAAGAGCCCCAACAGGAACGCAGCCGCGCCACCCGGCTCAAACTCCTGGAAGCCGCCGTCGCCTGCCTCGCCGAACGCGGCTGGAGCGGCAGCACGGTCTCCGTCGTCGCCGAACGCGCCGGCGTCTCCCGAGGCGCCGCCCAACACCACTTCCGCACCCGCGAAGACCTGTTCACCGCCGCCGTCGAGCACGTCGCCGAGAAACGCCGGAGCGCGCTCAAGGCACTGGCACACGACCTGCCGCCGGCCGGCTCCCTCGCCCGCACCTGGCGCATCGTCGAGGAGGTCGTCGCCCTCTACACCGGCCCGCTGTTCCGCGCCGCCCTACACCTGTGGGTGGCCGCCTCCGACGAGGAACAACTCCGCGACCGCGTCACCGCCCTCGAAGCCAGAGTGGGCCGCGAGGCCCACCGCACCGCAGTCGCCCTGCTCGACGCCGACGAGTCCGTCCCCGGCGTCCGCGAAACGGTCCAGGGCCTCCTCGACATGGCCCGCGGCCTCGGCCTCGCCAACCTCCTGACCGACGACACCCCACGCCGGGACCGCGTCGTCGCCCAATGGGCGAAGATCTTGGATTCCCTCCTCAGCCGGTGAATTCGGCTTCCCACGTTGTCGCCTGCGGCGGGCTTCGTCCCACGTTGTCGGCTGTCCCGCCGTGGGGGTTTCTGTGTGCGCCTGCGGCGCGGGGCCGCTGCGCGGGGCGTTGTCCGCTGCGCGGGGCTGGTTGGGTGCGGTGCCGGGTTGGCGGGTGGTGGGGGCTTGTGTTGGTGGGTTGCTGCGGCTCCGTGGGTGGATTCACCTGCT